>DATBND010000391.1:0-18473 GCA_036554505.1 Actinomycetota bacterium
GCCGACGTCGGGCAGAGCGCGCGCGAGGAGATCAACCTCCAGCCCGCAGGCGAAGGAGGGCAGAACTACGGCTGGAATCGCCTCGAGGGCTCGCTCGCGTTCGAAGGCGAGGCGCCCGAGGATCCGGTCGCGCCGGTGTTCGAGTACGGCCGCGAGGACGGGGGCACCGTCATCGGCGGATACGTCTACCGCGGTGACGCGCTCGACGCGTTGCGCGGGGCGTACTTGTTCGGCGACCTCTTCGAGCCCGGGGTGAAAGCGCTGCGGATCGTCGACGGCGACGTCATCACGCGCGACCTCGGCGTGACGCTCGAGAACCTCGTCGCCTTCGGCGAGGACACTGCGGGGGAGCTCTACGTCCTGTCGCTGGCGGGGCCCGTCTTCCGTATCGTCCCGACGGAATAGGGCCTACGCGCCGAGCACCTCGGTGAGCGCGCGAATCGGCGGGGCGAAGAAGTAGCCACCGCCGGTGACCGTGACCCATTCCTTTTCGATCGACACTCGCTGGGCTCCGTCCTTCGTAGGAAAATCGATGAACCGCGCGCGCTTTCCGCGGCCCTCTTGTCCCACGACTGGGTCGTGCCCGCCGAGATTTGGCTGGACCGGCGAGTTCGCCCATCGGCGCGTCAGGAACTCGAACTGGTCTTCGATGGTCGAGCCGTAGCAGAGGAACATCAGCCCGCGCTCCTGCTTCAAAAGCTCTTCGGGCGGATCGTCGACGCCCACCAACCTCTCTCCGAACGGGATTCCGCGCCGCAGGATCATCCGCGTCAGCGTGTCGGACGGTGAGCCGAGATCTGTGGCACTGTCCCGCGGGTTGGCCTTGCGGATATGGGCGAAGTGAGGACAGACGGTTCCCAGGACGTCCGCCTTCGCTTGAGGAAATACGTCATTGCCGCGGTCCGGAGCCAGCACGGAGGGACGCGTGTCGTCGTCGAAGATGAAGTGATTGTTGGCCAGCTCGTCGCCGGCGAGCGCCAGGTCGTCCGCTGCGGGTGTCCGCATGATCGGCGCCCCGCTCGGCCACCGGCCTACCAACATCGACGCCACGCGCACGCCGGGGAGGCCCACCCGTGACGCGAGCTCCGTCACGAAGTCCCAAAACGCGGGCACGTCTTGTAGGAGTCGCCGGCAGACCAGGTACGACCCGTGCTTGGCCCACGACGGGAAGTTCTGGGCGCGGCTCCCCGCTTTCAGAAGGTTCCCTGGATGCTGTCGTGGTTGGCCGAGGAGGAATTGCCCGGGCCAGATCAGGGGTTGACCCGGCCTTGCGAATAGCCGCGCGTGGGGATCGCCGGGAGCGAGCGCCCGTGGCGTGATGAAGCGAACGCTCGACGTCCTTCCGCGCACGCCCGGCTGGGACACCCCGTCCTTGAACCCGAAATGTTCGTGTCCCCGAAAGTCTCCTGTAAGGGTGTCGCCGCGTTGCTCGAAGATCACGTAGAGGCCGTGGTCCATCGCCTGCTCGCTTACGAGAGCGACTATCTCGACGAGATCGTCGGGGTCGTCGCTCGCGACGATCACGATCACGTCCGCCTCGTTGTCGGGCCCTCCCACTACCCAATTGCCGCGATGGCCGCGGTGCGATGGATCGGTCGGGTCGCCTAGATACGTGGAGCGCTCTGCCAAGCCCTGTCGAAAGCTCTGCTCTCCGAACGCGGCGGCGGCGTCCTTCCCTACGAGCTTCCTGATGGCAGCGACCGAGAAGGCGATGTTCACCCACGTGGACTTGAGCAACGGCTCCGTCTCGCCTTGCCGGAGGCGGAGCGCTCGGTGCAACCGCTTGAACGCGAGCGCGTCGTCCATGGACGTGACCACTGGTGCCAGCCACTTCAACCACCGTTTGGCTGCCTTGACGTCACCCAGGCGAAAGAAGAGAAAGTGCTGGTGGTCCTTGTTGAACCCGGGCACGATGTTTCCTTGAATGTTGGTGCGGTCTTCCTCGTCGAAGATGGGCTCGTCTTCGGCACTGCTGAGCTCCGCAGCCGAGTCGGCGCCGGTCGCCGAAATCTGGACGTTTTTCGGGAGCTCGGCCTTGACCGACCTCAGCTCCTGCATCAACTTTCTGGGGGTCATCTTCGCCTCCGCCCGGCAACGCCTACGGCCGCCACGGTCACGTGCTCGGCTATGTGACCGCCGAACTCGATGGGACGTCCTCCGATTCGAATGTCTCCCACGACGAAACCCTGTTCGGCAGGCACCTCGTACTCGAGTCGCAGGGCTTTCCCCGGGACGCCGCGCGTCACCCTCCAGTAGTCACCCACCGGCGTCCCGTCCGGCTTCGTCCATCCCGTGTCGTCCCAGTGGATCATGTACAAGCCGATCGGCTGCGCGAACGTGACCGAAAGACCTTTCCTGGCCAGCACTCCGATGTCGAGTGCCACTCGTGGGTCGGCTGAGGTCTTTTGCTTGACGTCTATGTCGTAGTTGTCGAGCGCGCCCTTCGAGTCGACGCTCCCTTGCGCAAGACCTAGTGCGTCGTCGAGCGTGTTGATCTTCTGGATGAAATGGACTATCCCCTCTGACGTGTTCCATCGGGATTGTCCTTGGTATGCGCGCCCGTTGAATAGGTCGTCTTCGGGCACGGGCTTGCCGAGGCGTTCTCGGTAAAGCTCGACTACGCGCGCCCGGCCCTCATTGGTCCGCGCCAGCGTCCTGTAGTACTCCGGTAGCTCGGTCACGAATTCGACCTTCGTGATCTTCTTTTTGCGGCGCGTTACGTGCCATTCCAAGTATTCGTCCTGCGCGGTTTGTTCAGACCTTCGTTCCTCTCCGTTGGCGAAGGCAGCATGCTTGTCGTCGCGATGCTCGGAGACGAGAAGGGTCCGCGGAAAGCCCATCCACACCAGCGTCCGTTGCGCGACGACCTCGAAGTCCCACTGACTCGGATCGAAGAACTCCCCATCGCCGCTGCCGCCGGTAAGGCTCTTGATCTTGCCGGCGACCAGCTTGTGCCACGCGCGATAGAAGGGGGCCCCGTCGGGCATGTCCCGCAGCGATCCGGGTGTGTCGAATTGTGAGACGTCCGCCATCCCAATCCCCCCGCTCGTCGTCCCAACGTACTGCGGGCGGCAGTCGGAGTCGAGATGGATCCGCCGATCGAGCCTCCGGATTCCCGATTTGCTAACGTCGCGGTCGTGACGACCGTCCACCTACCGTCTTCGTTGCGCGACCTTGCCGGCAGCGAGTCGCAGGTCGCCCTGACGGGCTCCGACGTGCGCGCGGTCCTGGCCGAGCTCGAGGCCCTGTACCCGGGACTGGCCGGCCGAGTGAGAGACGAGCAAGGCGCGCTTCGCCCCCACGTCAAGGTGTTCGTCAACGGAGAGTCGGTCGGTCTCGAGGACCCGGTGCACCAAGCCGACGAGATGCGGATCCTCCCCTCGATCTCCGGAGGGGCGGGCGATGCCGCCGAGCTGCTCGTCGGGACGCGCAAGGGACTGGTCGTGTTGCGCGGCCCCCGAGGCGGTGCGATGGACGTCGCCGGCCGCGCCTTTCCGGGACACACCGTCGAGTACGCGATCCGGGATCCGAACACCGGGACCTATCTCGCCTCGGTCACGGATTCCCATTTCGGACCGCGCGTGTTCGCGTCCGACGACGCGTTATCCGGCTGGGAGCAGACCGATGGCCCGTCCTTTCCCGACGACGCGGGCGCCGCGGTCGAGCGGATATGGACGATCGAGCCCGGCATCGAGAGCGGCGTCGTGTACGCGGGCGTCGCGCCGGCGGCCCTCTTTCGCTCAGACGACGGCGGCCGCGCGTGGGCGCTCAACCGCGGCCTGTGGGACCAACCGACCCGGCCCGAGTGGCAGCCCGGCGGCGGCGGTCTGTGCCTCCACTCGATCTCCCAGTGGCCCGACGATCCCGCGCGCATGGCGATCGGCATATCCGCGGCCGGCGTGTGGCTCACCGACGACGGCGGAGAGTCGTGGCGCACCGGTTTCGCCGGCCTGGTTCCCCGTTACGTGCCCGAGGAGGCGCGCGACGCGACCGTGGGGTTGTGCGTGCACGACATCAAGCGGAGCCCCGTTGCTCCGGACACGATCTATATGCAGTTCCACGGCGGGGTCTACCGATCGGACGACGCGGGAGGGAGCTGGACCGACATCGGGACGAGCACGGGGCTCCCGTCCGACTTCGGGTTCCCGCTGGTGATCGATCCCGGCGACCCGAGACGCGCGTTCGTCATCCCGCTTGCCGCCGACATGGATCGCACTACTCCCGAAGGAGCCGTGCGCGTCTACGAGACGACCGACGGGGGCGCGACGTGGACGGGCCGCGGCGACGGCCTGCCCGAGCGCGACGCGTACCTGACGATCCTTCGTCAGGCGTTCTGCAACGACGACCGAAGCGGGGGCGAGCTAGGCCTCTACTTCGGCGCGACCTCCGGAGACGTCTTCGGCTCGGCCGACGGCGGCGCGACGTGGTCGACCACGGCCCGGCACCTCCCCCCGGTCCTGTCCGTACGCTGCGCGCTCTAAGCGCGTGCGTGCGAAGCGAGCTTCGCGACCAGCGCGTCGAGGATCGCGGTCCCTGCGCTCCGATCGAAGCCCAGGAACATCGGTGACGAGTTGAGCTCCAGGAACTTCAGCTGGCCTTGACCGTCGCGCTTGAGATCTATGCCCGTCCAACTCATGCCGAGGAGCTCGGACGCCGTGAGGCACTGCCTCGTGAGCTCGTCGGGCAGCTCGACGGGCTCCATCGCGTCCTCGCGCTGCCTGTAATCGAGGGACTCCGTCACGATCCGGACCGACGCGACGACCTCGCCGTCTAGGCAGTACACGCGGATGTTCTCGCCCTCGAGCAGCTCCTGGAACGTCACCGGCGCGCCGCGCAGCGCCTCCAGTCGATCTTCGGTCAGGTCGTCCGGCCCGAGCTCCTGCGTCGCCGCGCCTCCGGCGACGGGCTTGTACGCGACGCGCCGTCCGCGCGCGAAGTCCTTGACCCGCTCGGGATCGTTGGTCCAGATCGTCTCGGGGACGGGCAGCCCGGCGCCGCGCAGGAGCGCGAGCTGCATAGCCTTGGCGTGTCGCCAGTTCGACGCGGGTGGGTTGTAGAACGGCACGCGCGACTCGGCCCACCGGCCGAGCAGCGGGAACAGCATGTGCGCCTTCTCGCGGAACGCGACGAGCGTCCGCCGCCAGTCCGTCTCCATCTCGCCGGCCGCGTCGACGCCGACCGCGAGGGGCTGCGCGTACACGTCGCGCAGATAGACCGCGGCGGGAAGCCCCGCGGCGCGACCGTCGATAGAGATCGACTCCAGCTCGTGGCCGAGCGTTATGGCCGGCGACGCCGGGAACGACAGCGTGTCCACCACGAGGACGTCGACGTCTAACCCCTCGAGGCCCGCGCGCACGGCCGCGACGTGAGGATCGTGGGGCGAGCCGACCACGAGGACCGGGCGGTCGTTCACGAGCCCACCGTCCTCTGCGCGGACGCCAGAGGAGCGAGGAGGTCCGGGTGCTCCGTCAACAGCGTCGCGAGGTGCGACAGGGGGCCGCGATAGACGCGCCCGTCGAAGAACACCGCAGGCGTGCCGTCCGCGTGCGCGTCGACGAGCCGTTCCGACAGGTCGATCCGGGCGCGCGCGCCGGCCCATGCTGGGTCGATCTCATCGCGAGCGACGTGAAGCTCCTCGGCGAGCACCTCTATCGCGTCGCCCACGCGCATGGATCCGAACCGTCGCTTGGCCGCGGCGTACGCCTCGAAGATCCGCTCGGCTCCGAGACCCAGCGCGGCCGCGAGCACGGCGGCACAGGCGTCGCGATCGGCGTCGTCGGAGTCCTTGGGCACTAGGCCGAGATAGGCGTCCACGAGCCCGCTTCCCGCCAGCGCCGTCATCTCCTGCATCACCGGCGCGCACCGGTTGCACGAGGGATGCACGAAGACGACGAGCTCGTGTGCCGCGGCACTGCCGCCCACCCGGATGCCGTAGTCCGGTCCCCGAAGGCCGGTCGGGACCTCGGTCGTGAGCGCGGCGAGCGAACCGAACGGCGAGCCCGAGAGCCGCCGGTGCATCGCGCTGATCACCTCCAGGCCGTGGCTCCTCCTGAAGTAGGGCACCACGACGAACAACACGACGAGCGCGAGGAGCCCCAACAGCGCGAGCTCGGCCACGAGAAGCCGCGCGGGCCAGCGCTCGGGTCGCAGCGCGATCCACGCCAGCGCGGCCGCGCTCACGTTGATCGCGTGCACGGCCAGGCACAACGTGCAGAGCCGGCGCATCGCGATCTGGACGATGGTCAACGCCACCGACACCGGGACCGCCGCGGCGAACGCGAGGACCACGACCGACCACACCGTTGCGCGCCCGGCCGCGGCGGTCGCCAGCAGCAGGAGCAACCCTGAATAGAAGGCGATGCCGAGGTCGGTGAGCGCGATCCCGAAGATCCTCGAGTAGCGCGACGCCAGCACGCTGTGGCAATCGACGAGCGTTCCCCTGGCGCACACGCGTTGGGACACTGGGTTCGCATGCGCCGAGGTCGCCAGCGCGGCGATCGCCGCCACGGCCAGCCCGGCCCCCGACAGCAGCGCGACCGCCGTCGCGGCGAGGCGGTCGTCGCGCGCCGTCCCGGCGATTGCCGCCGCGACGAGCCCGATCACGAGCGCGCCGAGGAGGATTCGCACGAACGCCGCACCGCGGCCCCCCGACGGCGCCGGCGGGTCGCTCGCGCCGAAGAGCGCCTCGGCCATCCGGTTCCGGAGGTGGCGCTCCTCGCTCGCCCGCTCGACGCCCGTGCGCGCCACGAGCGCGACGATGCCGCTCCAGTGGGCGAGGAAGTCGTCCCGGCCGAGCCTCCGTCGTCCGTGGACCGAGTCCCATACGACGTAGCCACTCGCTCCGACGCGCTCCAGGACGCCGAAGCCACCGCCGTCCGGCCCGCGGAAGTGCGCGATCAACGGCAGGTCGAGCGCGTCGAGGGCGTCCGCCTCGACCTCGGCGGGAGTCGCCTTCAGTCCGAGCGAAGGAGCGACTTCGACTACGGCCAGGAGCGTCTGGGCCTTGGGGTGCGCGGCCACCATGCGCGCGACGAAGCCGCGCGAGTACGGGAGCCGAAGCCTACGAGCGACGCGCGCCAGGCTCGCCTCGGGGCCATCGCCGGGGACAGTGGTCAGGCTCATCGCGGGTCTAACGCTCCATCTCCGACCCGGAAAAGAAACACGCCGCCCGAAGGCGGCGTGTCACGGTAATAGAAGGTGCAGTTACTGCCACGCGATCGGGTCTGCGCAGCAGTCTCCCTCCTCGCAGCAGGCCATGGTGCTGTTGCCCCCGCCGAGCTTGTCCAGAAGTTCCCTCACAGGGTTGTCGCCGCCGCGCACCTCCGCAAGCTCCTCGATGAACAGCTCGCGGACCTTGGGCGTCGCCTTCGTCGCCTTCATGTGATTCCTCCTCCCCACCGTGTCGAGCGATGTTGCCGGCCACTCGTGCCCGCTTGCTCCGCTTCAGGGACGGTATTCTGCCTCCCCGCCCCGGCGCGCTGTCAAGTCGGGTGTCAGGTCCCAAGTGTTCTGCGACGCTTCCTCCGTTTCCTTCCCGGCAGGTGGATTTCGCGGGGAGCGGACCGGACGCTGGCGGATGGGGGGAGGCCATGACCGAAGGGGACGGGATCTTCCGGCAGGAGGCGCTCGCGGCCCGCGGCGCCCCACGGTCTCGCGGCGGGATCGTCCGCGTCGCGCCCCGATGGACGACGTGGGCCTTCTATGCGCTCGTCGTCCTGGTGGTGGCCGCCCTGACGGGCGCGGCCCTGGTCCGGATCGATCGCTATGCCGAGGGGCCGGTCGCGCGCGACGGGGGCCGGGCGGTCGTCCTGTTGCCCGCATCGCTCGCTCCCGACGTCGCGACGGGGCGGAGCGTCGAGCTCGGCGAGGCGGACGCCCGTGTCGTGGAGTTCCGCCACGACGTGATCTACCCGGCCGAGGCGAGGCAGCGCTACGGCGTCGAGGTCTCGGTTCCCTCGGTCGCGGTGGTGACGTCGGCTCCGGCCGCCACTAACGCCGAGGCCGGGCGCGTGCTGGTCGAGTCCGAGCGCGCCCTCGTCGCGTTGATCCCCGGGCTCGACGCGCTCTTCGGGTCGAGCTGATGCCCAGGCGGATCCCTTACGTCCAACAACTGGAGGTCGCCGATTGCGCGGCGGCCTGTCTCGCGATGTCGCTCGGTTACCACGGCCGCAGCGTGAGCCCGGAGGAGATACGCCGCGCGACCCGCACGTCGCGCGGGGGAGTGGATGCGCGGGCCATAGTGGACGCGGCGCGCGCGTACGGCCTGGACGCGCGCGGCGTGAGCGTCGACGTCGACGGTCTGGAGCACCTCGGCCGGGGGTCGATCCTGCACTGGGAGTTCAACCACTTCGTCGTTCTCGACCGTCTCGTGCGCGGCGGGGTCGAGGTGCTCGATCCCGCCATCGGGCGGATGCGCGTGCCGATGGAGCGATTCTCGAAGTCGTTCACCGGGGTGGCGATCCTTCTCGCCCCGACCGAGTCGTTCGAGCAGACCGGACGCGGATCGACCGGCGCGTGGCGCTACGTGCGGCCCTTGCTGACGCAGTCGCGTCTGTTGACGAAGGTCGGCGTGACGTCACTTCTGATCCAGCTGTTCGCGCTCGCGACACCGATCCTCACTGGAGTCATCGTCGACCGGGTCGTGCCGGCCGGCGATCGCAACCTCTTGGCCGTCGTCGGGCTCGCCCTGGCCGCGATGGTCCTCTTCCATCTGTTGTCGACGTTCGTGCGCGCCCATCTGCTCCTCGCGATGCGCGCCGAGCTCGACCTCGCGATAACGACCGGTTTCATCCGTCATTTGGTCCGGCTGCCGTATCGGTTCTTCTTGCAGCGCTCGACAGGAGATCTGATGGCGCGTCTGAACTCGAACGCGACCGTGCGCGAGATCCTCACAACCGGCGCGATCTCGACCGTGCTCGACGGCGCGCTCGTCAGCATCTACCTCTTGCTGATCTTCGCCCAGAGCCTTCCGATGGGGGCCGTCGTCGTGGGCCTCGCCACGTTGCAGGTGACGATCCTGCTGGTGACGCGCCGGCCGATCCAGCGTTTGATGGCCGAGAGCCTGCAGGCCCAGGCGCGATCGCAAGGGCATCTCGCGGAGATGGTCGCGGGGATCGAGACGTTGAAGGCCGTGGGGGCCGAGTCACGCTCGGTCGGCCAGTGGTCGAGCCTGTTCGCGGACGAGGTGAACGCGAACCTCGCCCGCGGCCGACTGAACGCCCTGATCGAGGCGTTGACCGCGGGCCTGCGCGTCGTCTCGCCCTTGGTCGTCCTGACGGTGGGCGCGGTGGGCGTGGTCGACGGCGACATGACGCTGGGCACTATGCTCGCGCTCAGCGCGCTCTCGGCGGGTTTCCTCATCCCGCTGTCCAACCTGATCACCACCGGCATGCAGCTACAGCTATTGCGCAGCTACATGGAACGGATCAACGACGTCCTCGACACCCCGCCCGAACAGAGCCTCGACGAGGTGGTCCCGGCAGGGGACCTGGCCGGGGGGATCACTCTGGAAGAAGTCTCGTTCTCGTACGACGACGCCGGCCCCGTCGTCGTGGACGGTGCCTCGCTCGAGATCGCGCCGGGCCGGACCATCGCGCTCGTGGGGAAGTCCGGCTCCGGCAAGTCGACGCTCGCCCATCTGATCCTCGGCCTCTACCGGCCGACCGCAGGGCGCGTCCTCTACGACGGGCGCGACCTCGCCGGCCTCGAGGCCGGATCCGTGCGCGCTCGGCTCGGGATAGTTCCGCAGAGCTCGTATCTGTTCGGCACTAGCATCCGCGCCAACATCGCGTTGACCGATCCCGACACGTCTCCGGAGAAGATCGAGCGAGCCGCCCGGATCGCGTGCATCCACGACGACATCATGGAGATGCCGATGGGCTACGACACCGTCGTTTCGGACGGGGGCGCGTCGTTGTCGGGCGGCCAGCGTCAACGGGTCGCGCTCGCGCGCGCCCTCGTGCACGATCCCGTGATCCTGTTGCTGGACGAGGCGACGAGCTCGCTCGACGCCGTCACGGAGACGGCCATCTACGCGAACCTCGAGCAACTGGAGTGCACGCGGATCGTTATCGCACATCGCATCAGCACGATCGCGGGGGCCGACCTCATCGTGGTCATGGACGAGGGTCGCTTCGTCGAGCAAGGAAAGCACGGGGAGCTCATGGCCGCGCGGGGTCCCTACTACGAGCTCGCGAGGTCTCAGACCCAGGACGCGTGACCGGATACGGGTGCCACCGGGAGATACTGCGGAGTCCGCATGAGATCTCGGCGAGAGTTCCTGAAGCTGTCGATGGCGGCGACCGCCGCGCTGGCTCTACCGCGTCCCGCCGGCGCGCTGCGCGGCCCCGTCGCGCTCCAGCCCTTCTCGGTGCCACTCCGGATCCCCCCGGTGATGAAGCCCGTCCGGAGCGATGGCGAGCGCGACTTCTACGAGGTCACGATGCGGCGCGCCCGGGTCGAGATCCTCCCCGGCTCCAGGACGACGATCTGGGGCTTCGACGGGCGCTTTCCCGGCCCGACGTTCAAGGTGCGCCGCGGCCGTCCGATCGTCGTCCGCCGGAGGAACGAGCTCGGCGTGCCGACGACGACGCATCTTCACGGAGGGGAGGTGCCGTGGCGGAGCGACGGGCACCCCAGCCTCGCCATCGCGCCCGGCGACACCTACGACTTCTCGTACCCGAACGATCAGGACGCGGCCACGCTCTGGTACCACGACCACCTCTGCATGAGGACGTCGCGCAACAACTACATGGGGCTTGCGGGCCTCTACGTGATCGAGGACGACGCCGAGGACGAGCTCAACCTTCCACGCGACGCGTTCGACGTGCCGCTCGTGCTGCACGATCGGTCGTTTGCGAAGGACGGTTCGTTCCGCTTTCGCGACAAGGTCGACCTCCTCGACGGCGACGTGTATCTCGTCAACGGGCGTCCCACTCCCTTTTTCCGGGTCGCGAACCGCAAGTACCGGTTCCGGATCCTCAACGCATCGCACTCGCGCGGCTACACGCTGGCGCTCGACACGGGTGATCCGCTGATGCAGATCGGCTCGGACCAGGGCCTTCTCGCGGTGGCGACTCCGGCCGCCTCGATCCCGCTGTGGCCGGCGGAACGCGCCGAGGTCGTCATCGACTTCTCGGCGTATCCTGTGGGGACGAAGATCGTCCTCCAGGACGAGGCCGACCCCGCTGCGGCGCGCCCGATCATGCGCTTCGACGTCGCGCGCGGAGAGGCCGACGACAGCGAGCTTCCTACCGTGCTGCGCTCGATCGAACGGCTCGTGCCCGGCCCCACCACCGTGCAGCGCGAGCTGATCCTGAACAAGGATCTCGACACGAACCGCTGGGTCATCAACGGCAAGCCCTTCGACGCCGGGCGCATCGACATCGAGCCGCGGCTCGGGGACACGGAGGTCTGGACCTTCGTGAACGAGTCGACGTCGACCCACCCCATGCACGTGCACCTCGTGCGCTTCCAGATCCTCGACAGGAACAACGGTCAGGTGAGCGCCGGCGAGCTCGGGTGGAAGGACACCGTCCGTGTCGACCCGTCGAGCCGCGTGCGCGTCATCATGCGCTTCGAGGGCTTCACCGGACGCTACATGTTCCATTGCCACAACCTGGCGCACGAGGACCACTCGATGATGGGCCAGATGCTCGTGCGCGCGGGCGCGGCCCCCGCGCCGCCGGAGCTGTTCGAAGGGCGCTACGTCGGGTCGTCCAGCGCCGCGTCCAAGTTCAGGTGTGACCTCACCCGCTGATCACGTCCCTGCCTATTCCGCCGGGACCAGCCGCCTCTCGTCCCCGTCGAAGTCGAACGCGCGTTGGGTCGCATAGGGGCCGGAGCTCGACGGGTCGCATCCCGTCCCGATCGCGACCGTGTGACGCCCGGTGTAGAGGAGGTCGCCCGACACCGTGTTCCCGACGATGCACGCGGCCGCCGCGGACGGCGCCTGTCCGAGCTCGCCGGCGTCGGGCCCGCTTCCGTCGGGGGGTGACTGGGGCACGCCGTCGAGCTCGACGTAGAGCGTCCGGGCGCACCGCTGCTCGGATGCCGGGACCGCCACGGCCAGGTGGATCCCGAAGTGGTCGAACACGTCGCCGTCGTGGGGGTGGCTCACCGTGACCGCGATGTCGGCCGCGGGCGCGGGAGGGCAGATCACGACCGTGCTCGCGGCGCAGAGCCCGTCGAATGCCTCGCCATGAGGCCCGTACACGCCGTCGACCGCCGCCAGCTGCGCGAGGTCCGCCTCGATCGCCTCCCCGTCGGCGTCGTCGTGGAGCTCGAAGCGAAACGACGCCGGCAGCGTGCGCGGGTCAAGGCTGCTCCAGAACCCGGGCTCTCCCTCGTAGATCTCCTCGAGCTCCCGGAACGCCTCGGCCTTCCTCACATAGTGGAACGAGGCGACCTCCGGCCGCGCTCCGAGGAAGTCCCGCACCTCCTGTAGCTCCGCCTCGGTGGCGTCGTCGACGACGACGGCGGCCCAGCCCGGTGCCGGGACCGCCTGGCACGGCCCCCCGGCCGATCCGCTCGCCGGCGTGTGGTCGAACGCGTCGACGACTCGTGGATACGCCAGCGCGGCCCCCGCGACGACGCCGCCCGCGCCGAGCGCGGCCAGCGCCACGGCCATGACGCGCTGCGCCAGACCGCGCCGGCGGGCGCGTGCGAGATCGAGCGGGCGCGCCGGAACGGCGGCTGCCCTCTTCAACCGGTCACCCATCGAGGACTGCATCGGCCACCTCCCTGTCGGCGAGCTCCTGAGCGCGCAGCCGGTCGAGCGCCTTAGCGACGAGCGACTTGGCCGTCGACTCCTTTACTTCCATCAGCCGCGCGATCTCCGCGAACGGCAGGTCGAGGTAGTAGCGAAGGACGAGCGCACTGCGCTGGCGCGGAGGCAATCCGCTGATCGCGTTCCGCAGTGCGAGGTCCGCTGCGTGGTCCGCCGGGGTGGCCGCTGAGGTCGCGCCCTCGAGCCGGCGCTTTGCCCTTGCCTCCGCCGCGCGCCTGCGCCAGCGCGATGCCGCGAGGTTGATGGCGACGCGGTGAAGCCATGCCTCGGGGTGATCCATCCTGCGGACTCGCCACCAGTCGCGACAGAGCCGAGCGAACGCGTCTTGCGCGAGCTCCTCGGCGACGTGGCGGTCGCCGCACAGCAGGCTCATCGACCCGACCACGCGCGAATACGTCTCGGCGCAGAAATCCTCGAGCTGATCGTGTTCCACAGGCCGCCTTCCCGGGTTCGTCCCGGGAGTTAAACGCATGGGGCTTCCGAAAAGACCACCGACGCGAACCGGCGGGGCCCGAAGGCCCCGCCGGGTTGAATCGAATCGAGCCGCGGCTCGTTACCGCACGTACGTGTCCTTCTTCACCGTCGCCCGCTTGATCACGGGAAGCGTGACGTGGCTGGACTTGAGGGCGGCGCCGCCCTCGTAGACCGTGGCCACGCCCTCGGCGAACGTCGCGACCTTGTCGGGGTGGCTGGACGCGATCAGCAGAAGGATGCGGTGGCCCTTCGGGACGTAGTGCGCCTGGGCCATGCCGGGCATCTTGAGGACCATCTTCTCGGCAGGGACCACCGGGGTGATCGTCTCGATGCCGTCGCGAAGCTCAGGATTGATCGCGAACGTACCCTTCGAGATGGGGATCGGGTCGCCCTCTGGCGGCACGTCGTACATGGTCGGGATGATGTGCGTCGTCCTCTTGGGTGACACGACCGACGCGTTGAGCAGCATCTTCGGGATGCCGGCGAGCAGCACGCCCTTCTTCAGCGGCTCCGTCTGGTACTGGAGGTTGCCCGTCGCGAATGCGTCGTTCTCACCCTGCGCGTCGGCGACGTACATGTCACTCGTCTCCTCCTCTGCGAACGTAGTGGAGAGAACGCCCTCGGCGCCGAGGAAGAGCTTCACGTTCTTGCGCTTCGGCGGCCACCGCTTGGGTTGGTACACGGTCTTGTTGTTGAGGAAGATCTCGACCTTGGGGCCGGTCTTGACCTTGCGCTGCGCCAGGATCTTGTCGAACCACGCGTGCAGGGCGACGGTCCACTGGTCGTTCTGGCAGGCCGCCCCGACGTGCTGCGGGCACGTGCGGTCGTTCGGGTAGAGGTTCGAGCCGTGGTCCCACTGCCCGATCCACGCCTTGTCGTAGGACCTCTTCCGCTTGTGGAACCAGGAGAGCGCCGGGATGCGTGCGGCGTTGTCGTGCGTGCCGTGCACCGCGAAGACGGGGATCTTGGACTTGATGGCGCCCTTTTCGTGGTCGCGCTCGGCGTCCCAGTCGACGTACTGGCCGCTGGCGAACGCGTCGCCGGTCACGACCGCAGAGTTCGGGGCTCCGCAGCCGAACCACTCGACGTTCTCGCCGAAGCTGTCGCCGTACTCGTCACCGAGCTGAGGCAGGAGGTAGCGCTCGATAGCGAGCTGCTCGTACGCCTCGGCGGGACCGACCCACTGCAGGAAGTAAGGGACGCCCATCTGGAACTTGTGGTGGTACATGCTTGCCAGCCCTGCGCTCGGAACGATCGTCTTGAGCGCCTTGGGGTTCTCCGCGGCGGCCATCGACGGCGTCGATCCCACGTAGGAGTGACCGGTCATCCCGACGCGTCCGTTCGACCACGGCTGCTTCGCGATCCAGTCGATGAGCTCTTTGGAGTCGGCCAGGTCCCGCGGGCCGAGATGGTCGAGGCATCCGCCCGACTTGCCCGTGCCGCGCAGGTCGGCGAAGACCACCGAGTAACCCCGGGGGGCGAAGTAGCCGGCCAGGCCGAGCGTCTTGTCGGCCTCGGGCGTGTCGAGGTAGGCCGGCCGCGCTCCTTCGTACTTGGGGCCGGGGAAGACGCGCGCGCCCGAGCGGTCCGCAAGCGTGCCGTGGTAGGGGCTCAGCTCGAGGATCGTCGGGTTCTTGGCCATCTTCTTCGGCCGCACGACCTCGACGTAGAGGTTGACCTCGCCCGGGACGTTCGGGTCGGGGGTGGACATGGGCACCTCGAAGGACTCCCTGACGATGTCGTCGTGGGAGAACTTGGGCTTCGACAGCCCCTTGATCTTGCGGTAGTCGAAGTAGCTCCCCTTCGTCTTGACCTTCGAGGAGAGCTTGGTGCCCTTCTTCTTGGCTGCGGCCGCCAGCGGGGGAGCGGCCGTGCCGGCGGCCATGAAGGCGGCCAGCACGAGGCAGATCATGTGTGTCCTGAACCGTCTCGTCATCGAGGAGCCCCTTTCTTGCCTGTCGTTTCAGTCGTGGGCCTGCCGCGGGGGCGTGCCCCGCGATCTTGAAGCTTTCTCCCGCCTAATTGGGCGTAGAACGGGTTTTTCCTGTATGCGTGGTTGAGCCCGTTTTCGGCCGCTCTCGCTCGAATTGCTCCCAGTTGTTGGGTTGCGAACTGTCCTATTTGTGCCATAATCAGCCAATCGCGGAATCGATTTGAGGGAGGACTCGAGATATGAGCGCAGGAAGTCTTCGACTTAAGAGGCCCGTCGTGGCCATCGTGGCGCTCGCCGTCATGCTGCTGGGCTTGGTCGCGGTCTACGCGGCGAGCTCGAAGTCCGACCCCGGCGCGAAGGGGCTCTCGTCCGTCGAGCTCCTCAGCCACAACAAGAACGACGGCAAGGACGCGTGCCCGAACGACGGCAACGCCGGCAAGGGCAACGACAACAAGGGCCCCAACGGTGGCTGTCGCCAGCACCCGCCGACCGGGAACTACGGGAACGTCAACTAGACCCCACACCACCAAGGATCACCAAGAGGCGCCTCTCTCGAGGCGCCTCTTTCGCGTGGCGCAGGAGCGTCCGCGCGCCGCGGCGAATTACCCACCTCGGACATTTCGTGTGTTGACGGAGGTGCCGGTATGAGTGTCGCGGGTCGCAGTGCGCGGCTGACGGCTGCGGTCGTGATGATCGTCGGGACCCTCGTCGTGGGGGCGGCCCGGCCGGCCTACGCTGCCGACCCGCCCGCCGGCGCGAGCTGGTACGAGACCTACATCGACACGCCCGACGGCCAGCGGCTCCACGTCGACGTCATGCGTCCCAAGGGGTTGGACGACGACGACAAGACCCCGGCGATCTTGGTCGTGAGCCCCTATCTGGGCATGACGAGCCAGACCGAGCAGCCGGGCCCGTCGAATCGGTTCTACGACTTCTACGAGGGCGCGAAGGTCTTCCGGCGCGGCTACTCGGTCGTGCAGGTGAGCCTGCGTGGAACGGGCGGCAGCTCGGGGTGCCTCGACATCCTCGGCCCGGGAGAGCAGATCGACATCGAGACGGCGGTCGAGTGGACGACCTCTCAGCCGTGGTCCACCGGACGCGTCGGCATGTACGGCAAGAGCTACGACGCGAACACGGGCGTGGCCGCGGCGGCCCTGCGACCCAAGGGGCTCGCGGCCGTGGTCGCGCAGCAGATCGTCCCCGACCGCTATCGTGGCAGCTACAGCGATCGCGTGCGCTACCTGCAGTCACTCGCCTATCCCGGCGCGAGCTACGGCGCGCAGGGCGAGGGGATGTTCTCGGTCTACAACGACCAGGAGTACGTCATCAACTCGACGAGCCACACCGCCGACTGCCAGGCGGGGCTCGCCGGCCACTACCTCGACGACCCGACCAGCGAGTTCTGGACGATCCGCGATTTCGCGGAGAGAGCCAAGGGCAGTAAGGTCCCGACGTTCATCACCACCGGATATCTCGACGCCAACACCAACGTCGGCGGCGGGGTCATCGACTTCTTCAACGCGCTGAAGGGCCCGAAGCGCATGTGGATCGGATGGTGGGACCACGTCCGCGGCAGCGACAAGGTGGGCGAGCGCCTCGCCATGGGCCGCAAGGGCTTCAACGAGGAGGTCATGAGGTTCTTCGATCGTTACGTGAAGGGCCTGCCCGCCGCCAAGGCTCCGACACATCGCGATCCGCTGATCGCCGCGCAGAGCAGCGACGGCGCGTGGCGGTCGGAGAAGGCGTGGCCGCCGAAGGACGCACGGATGGTCGCCGGCCCGCTTCTCGAGGGCTCCTACGTCGACGACGCGCGCAACGTGGGCTCTAACGACGCCGCGGCCGGCCCCGGCGGGTCCGGAAGCGCCGGGGAAGAGGCCATCGGGTACGGGTCGTGGACGTTCTCGCCGCCGTTGAAGCGCTCCATCCAGGTGGCCGGAGTACCAGCCGCCGCGATCAAGCTGGTCACGACCGCGCCTCGGACGAACGTGGTCGTCAACGTCTACGACGTCGCGCCGAACGGGAGTGCCACGATGATCACCCGAGGCGCCGCGCTCGCGGACGAAGCAGGCGTGAAGAAGGTCGCCATGTACCCCACGGACTGGATCTTCGAGCGCGGCCACCGGATCGGCCTACTCGTCTCCGGCGCGAACGCCGAGGCCTACGTCCACACCCCGACCAACACCACCGTCGAGGTCGCCGGGGGCGGAGTGCGTCTGCCTTATCTCCCATCGGTGCGCAAGAGCAATCTCCAGGGCGCGCCGGCCCCCCGGCTGGAGACGTGGCTCTCCACCGCGCCGTTCACGGTCGACAAGGCCACGATCGCGGAGCGCACGAACAAGGCGTTCAAGCCGCCGTACTGAGCCGCCCTCGCAAACCTCCGCTCTGGCCGTGGCGTAAAAGGGGAGTAGCACTTGATGTCGTCGCAGAGGGAGGTCCATCCGTGAGAACCGTCGCCCGGTCGTCCGCCGTCCTTGCACTCGTGCTCACTGCGACGCTCGGGCTCTCCGGCGTCGCGCGTCCCCAGGGCAGCGTGACGCTCGTCGCGTTCTCGTCCGGGTTCTCTGCCCCCGTCGACATCGCCTCGACGTCCGACGGCCGCCTGTACGTCGTCGAGCAGGGGGGCCGGATCAAGGTCGTGGAGCCCGACGGAACGGTCTCGGGCGAGCTGCTGAACATCAGCGGTCGCGTGCTGTCGGGTGGCGAGCAGGGCTTGCTCGGCCTCGCGTTCGCGCCGGACTACTCGAGCACCGGGCGCTTCTTCGTGTACTACACGCGCCCCGACGGCAACAATCAGCTGTCGCGGTTCGGTCCTGCTCCGGGCACGGCCGGTGTCTCCGAGACGCCGATCCTCACCCTCCCGCATCCGACGTTCTCGAATCACAACGGCGGTGATCTGAACTTCGGGCGCGACGGCTATCTCTATGTCTCGGTCGGCGACGGAGGAGGCAGCAACGATCCCAACAACAACGCACAGAACCGCGAGAGCTTGCTGGGGAAGATCCTGAGGCTCGACGTCGGCCGCGACGACTTCCCCACCGACGCGGCCCGCAACTACGGGATCCCGCCGAGCAACCCGTTCGTCGGGAGGGCCGGCGCGGACGAGGTCTGGGCGCTCGGTCTGCGCAACCCGTGGCGGTTCAGCTTCGACTCGTCGACGGGTCACATGTACATCGGCGACGTCGGCCAGGGCGCGCGCGAGGAGATCGACTTCCAGCGCGCGACGAGTGCCGGTGGCGAGAACTACGGCTGGCGCTGCTTCGAGGGAAGCCGACAGAACTT
>DATBND010000429.1:0-4841 GCA_036554505.1 Actinomycetota bacterium
TGACCTGTCCCGTCGTACACCTCTAGCTCCCGGAGCGACGAAGTTCCCGACCGCGACGCGCGCCACGCGCTAGGCACCCGAGCAGTACACCCTCCCGCTCCGCCTCCGCAGGACGGAGAGCCGGTCGCACCCGTCCTCGACCAGTCGACCACGTACGCGTTCTCGGATACCGCCGCGTTCGCGAAGGCATCGAAGGAGCGCGTCGGAGCCGGCTACGTCTACACCCGTTGGGCCAATCCCACCATCGACGCGTTCGAGGCGGCCGTCGCCGATCTCGAGGACGCCCGGGACGCCGAGGCGTTCTCCACCGGGATGGCTGCGATATCGGCCATCTTCCTGGCCCTGTGCAGCGCGGGCGACCGCGTCGTGTCCACGCGCCAGCTCTACGGGAACAGCTATTCGTTGATGACCACTCGGCTCCCCCGCTACGGGATCACGGCGGATTTCTTCGACGTCGACGACTTCGACGGCATCGAAGCGGCGCTCCCGGGGGCGAAGCTCCTTTATTGCGAGACGATCGGGAACCCCGCGGTCCGCCTGGCGGACCTCCCTCGCCTCGGCCGTCTCGCCGCGGCGGCCGGCGTCCCGATGGTCGTCGACAACACGTTCGCGAGCCCCGTTCTGTGCCGCCCCCTCGAGCACGGCGCCAGCCTCGTCGTGCACTCTGCGACCAAGTTCCTCGGCGGCCACCACGACCTAATGGGCGGCATCGTCTGCGGCGACCCGCCGGTGCTGGCCCCGATCAAGGAGCTGGCCCGCGACCTGGGCCCCACGCTCGCGCCGTTCAACGCGTGGCTGGCGCTCCGCGGCATCGCGACGCTCCATCTGCGAGTCGAGCGCTCGTCGAGCTCGGCCCTCCACGTCGCCGAGGCGCTCGACGCGCACCCGGCCGTCGAGCACGTCCATTACCCCGCGCTTGGCGACGACGAGTCGAGGCGTCTGACCGGCGAGATGCTCGGAGGCTTCGGAGGCGGGACGCTCGGGTTCGACGTCGCCGGGGGCCGCGAGCAGGCGGCGCGCTTCCAGGAGTCGCTTCGACTCGTGCAGCCGGCGGCGTCACTCGGCGGCACCCATTCGCTGATCGTCCATGCGGCGAGCGTCACCCACACGCAGCTGACCGCGGGCGAGCTCGAGGCCGCAGGCATATCCGAGGGTTTCTGCCGGTTGTCGATCGGCCTCGAGGACCCGGCCGACATCGTCGCCGACCTCGATCAGGCCCTGCGCACCTAACTCACATCCCGGGCGCACTACACGCCCCCGCGTACTACACACCCCCGCGTACTACACACCCCCGCGATCGCCACGGCTCCGCCGAGGGTCGAACCGCCGGCGCCTTCGGCACCGGGGGCAGTTTCACTGACGATCGCGGCGTACTACACCGGGTCGCCGCTGAAGAACTCCTCGACCCCGTGGAACTCCTCGCGGGTCTCGCGCGACAGGAGATCGACGAGAAGGTCGTCCACCGACCAGCCCTCGTGACAGATGTGCACGACGTTCTCGGTGATCGGCATGTACACGCCGGCCTCCTGGCCGAGCTCGTAGATCGGCTTGCAGCTCTTGACGCCTTCGGCCACCATGTTCATGGAGCCGATGATCTCGTCGATCTTCCGGCCCTTGCCGAGCTCGATCCCGACCGAGTGGTTGCGCGATTGGGGGCTCGCGCACGTCGCGATCAGGTCGCCCACGCCGGCGAGCCCGAGGAATGTGAGCGGGTGCGCGCCGAACTTGACCGAGAAGCGCGCCAGCTCGGCCAGCCCGCGCGTCATGACCGTCGCCTTCGTGTTGTCGCCGAAGCCGAGCCCGTCGGCGATGCCGGCCGCGATCGCGATGACGTTCTTGAACGCCCCGCCGAGCTCGCACCCGACGAGGTCCTCGTTCGTGTAGCACCTGAACGTCTCGGCCTGGAAGATGTCCTGTAGCCGCTTCGCGCTGGCGTCGTCTCGACACGCGATCGTGGACGCCGCCGGGTGACCCTGCACGACCTCCTTGGCGAGGTTCGGGCCGGTCAGGATCGACACGCACGAGTCCGGGATGCCGTCGACCTCCTCGGCCAGGACCTCCGACATGCGCTTCTTGGTCTCGACCTCCAGGCCCTTGGTGAGGCTGAGGTAGATGGGCTCCCGCCCGGCGATCGCCGCGACCTCTCTCAACACTCCGCGGAAGCCGTGCGACGGCACGCCCATCACGATGACCTCGGCCCCCGTGAGCGCCTCCTCGAGATCGTTCGTCGCGCGCAGCTGCTCGGGGAGCTCGAGCCCCGGGAGGTACTCGGGGTTCTCGTGATACAGGTTGATCGTCTCGGCGAGCTCGGAGCGGCGCGCCCACAACACCGTGTCGTGGTCACCCTTGCGCGCGACGAGCGAGGCGGTGGCGGTGCCCCACGAGCCCGCCCCGACGAAGGCGATCCTCTCGCTCACGCCGCGGTCCTCTTCGGCCGGCGCCGGTCGGGGACGGCCGGTCTGAGGCTCGCCAAGAGGACCGCGATCCGATCCATGACCTGCTCGCCCGCCGCCTCCCACGCGGCCGGGGAGTCGGGATCACCTGAGACTTGCAACGGCTCACCAACGCGGCAAAGGATGTCCTGGCGCGGCCGCCACCGCTTCGCATGGTCCTTGGGCCAGATGTTGGCCGTGCCCCACAGCGCACACGGGATGACCGGCACGCCCGAGCCCAGCGCCAGCCGCGCCGTCCCGGTCTTGGCGCGCATCGGCTTCAGATCGGGGTCGGTGGTGATCGTGCCCTCCGGGAAGATGACGATGATCTCGCCCTTGGCCAGCGCGTCGAACGCGCGCTCGAGCGCCATCGGCGCGTCCTTGGACCCCCGCCGCACCTGGATCTGCTTCGCGCCCCTGAGGACCCATCCGATCTTCTTGTCCTCGAAGAGCTCCGACTTCGCAAGAAAGCGCGGGACGCGGTGCGCCCTGTCGACGACGTAGGCCGCGGCGAGCGGGTCGAGATAGGCGATGTGGTTGAACGCGAGGATCGCGCCGCCGTCACCCGGGACGTTCTCGATGCCCTCGATCGACCACTTGAACCAGGTCGCGAGCCAGGGCTTGAGGATCCCCTTGGCGAGGAGATACGTGCTTTCCAATGCTTCCCCCGAATGCGATACCGGCTCCGACGGCCCCGCTTACCCCCCTAATATACGGACCCAC
Organism: Actinomycetota bacterium; assembly: GCA_036554505.1. GTDB lineage: Bacteria > Actinomycetota > CADDZG01 > CADDZG01 > WHSQ01 > DATBND01. The sequence goes on from DATBND010000429.1 coordinate 3,156, forward strand.
ATGCCGGCACGCCCTCCGCGACTGACGATCGCGCAGATCTCGGATCTTCACTGCGGCCACCCGATGTTCGATCCCGATCTGATGGATCACGCGGTGAAGGAGATCCTCGAGCTCGCTCCGGACCTCGTCGTCGTCGCCGGCGACCTGACGTCGGAGGGGTACGCGCCGCAGTTCCGCCAGGCAAAGCGCTATCTCGACCGGCTGGCGGACCTCGAGATGCTCGTCATCCCCGGCAACCACGACCTGATGAACGTGGGCTTCCTGCACTTCCGCGACGCGTTCGGCAAGTCCGACCGCGTCATGCGACTGCCGTTCGCCGGGCGCGACGACGCCGCGCCGAGCCGTTACGCGACGGTCGTCGCGGTCAACTCGTCGAAGCCGGACCTGGCCGAGGGAGAGGTCGGCCACACGCGTTACGACTGGATACGCAAGTCCTTCGAGTTCCCCGACGACTACCGGATCTTCGTCATGCACCACCACCTCGTCCCCGTCCCCGGCACGGGCAGGGAGCGCAACATCGTGTGGGACGCGGGCGACATGCTGGCGCTCCTCACCGAGCTGAAGGTGAGCCTGGTGCTCTGCGGCCACAAGCACGTCCCGAACGTCTGGCAGGTCGGCGAGATGTTGCTGGTCAACTCCGGGACGGCGTCCAGCCACCGGGTCCGGGGCTATACGCGGCCCTCCTACAACGTCATCGAGATCGACGAGGCGGGCGACGGGGCCCACGGCCTCCGGATCGTCCAGCGGTACCCGGGCGTCGGCGAGCTCGTGGCCGCGCACTACCACTCGGCCGAGCGGCGGCTCGACCTCAATCCTCAGCTGGCGGGCATGTTCGACAGAGGGGCATGGAAGGTATGACCCGGAAAGGGGCTTGAGGCGTGATCATCCGGATCTTCGACACGGCCATCGAGGCTGACGACGTGGAGCTCGCCAAGGAGCTCTTTCGCGGACAGGTGCGCCCGGCCTTCGACGGCTTCGACGGGTGTGCCGGGATCGACATGCACCTGAGCATCGACGAGCACTCCGGGGACCTCGTCGAAGTCGCCGCCATCTCCCGGTGGACGTCGCGCGCGGCAATCGAGGAGGCGATCGCGGCCGACGCCTACGACGACGCCATGGCCGAGCTGAAGAAGCTCTTTCGCCAGACCCCGATCGTGCGCCACTTCGAGGCGATCGATTAGGCGACGCCGCGATCGTCGAGACGATCGCGGGGGTTCCGTGGTAGGCGACGCCGCGATCGTCGAGACGATCGCGAGGCTTGCGGAGGCCACCCCGCGGAGCGCGGGCCTCAGCAAGGCGAGCGCGCCGGTTATGTCCGTTATGCCTGGTCAGGGGCATCCTTCGAGACAAATTCATCCAATTTTCTTGGGGATACGGCTAGGACGGCCCACACGCGGGTGATATACAACCCTGTAAGAAACCGGCAATCGCGGGAGGGATAACTGTGGGTGTCATCAAACACAGGGTCGCAGTCTGGTTCGTCGTCATGTTGTTCGCGATTGCCTCGGCGGTCGTCGCGTTCCAGATGACCTCGAACAACGGCTCCGGCCCGAGAATCATGGACGGCCAGCTTCTAGCGGACCCGAACCCGGACAAGGGCAAGGACTGCCCGTACCCGCCTCCGGGCAGCTACGGCAAGGTCGCCAAGGGCCGTGAGCAGCACTGCAACTCGCCGGCCCCGCCGCC
>DATBND010000432.1:0-10943 GCA_036554505.1 Actinomycetota bacterium
ATCGACGACATCCGCGCACTGACCAAGAAGGACGTCCGCACGGTCGTCGCGACGAAGGCCGACGTGCTCGCCGCGCTCAACCGTCACTACCGGCTCGACCGCACCGCAGAGACGCTCGCCGAAGAGGCCGCCGCAGAGAAGGAAGCGGAGGACAAGAGCCTCGAGCAGGTCGTCGAGTCGGCGGGGGCCGAGGACGCTCCAATCATCAAGCTCGTCAACATGATGATCACTCAGGCCGTGAACGACCGCGCGTCGGACATCCACATCGAGCCGGGCGAGCGCACGCTCACCGTTCGGTTCCGCATCGACGGCGTGTTGCACGAGGTCATGTCGCCGCCGAAGTCGGTGCAGGCGGGTATCACGAGCCGCTTGAAGATCATGGCCGAGATCAACATCGCCGAGCGCCGGATCCCGCAAGACGGACGCATCAGCATCACGGTGGGAGGCAAGGGGATCGACATCCGCGTCGCAACTCTGCCCACGGTTCATGGCGAGAAGCTCGTGCTGCGTCTGCTCGACAAGTCGAGCGTGCTGCTACAGCTCCAGGACCTCGGCTTCCTGCCCGAGAACTTCACCCACTTCGAGACGGCGTACAAGAAGCCGTACGGGATGATCCTCGTCACGGGCCCGACGGGCTCGGGTAAATCGACGACGCTGTACGCGACGTTGAACATCCTGAACCGGCCCGAGGTCAACATCATCACGGTCGAGGACCCGGTCGAGTACCGGCTCCCCGGCATCGCGCAGATCCAGACGAACAACAAGGCCGGGCTCACGTTTGCGTCGGCGCTTCGATCGATCCTGCGTGCCGATCCCGACATCGTGCTCATCGGTGAGATCCGCGACCGGGAGACGGCTCAGATCGCCGTCGAGGCATCGCTCACCGGTCACCTCGTCCTTTCGACGCTCCACACGAACGACGCCCCATCGGCATTGACCCGTCTCGTCGAGATGGGGATCGAGCCGTTCCTCGTCGCGTCGTCGCTCGACGCAATCGTCGCGCAGCGACTCGCGCGCAAGCTCTGCGAGCGCTGCAAGGAGCCCTACATGCCCAAGGCCGAGGACCTGACCGCGGTGGGCTTTCCGTTCGACCCGACCGACGGGCCGCCGAAGCTGCATCGCCCCGTGGGGTGCACGTCGTGCGGCCATACCGGCTACCGCGGCCGCATGGCGGTCCACGAGGTCATGCCGGTGAGCGAGGAGATCGAGCGCATGGTCTCCGAGAAGACCTCGTCGGAGGCCATCGCCGAGGTCGCGCGGACGCAAGGGATGTTGACGCTTCGCCAGGACGGCATGGAGAAGGTCCGGGCGGGCCTCACCTCCATCGAGGAGATCCTCCGGATCATCGTCTAGCTGGGAGAGGGCCCGCGCCGCGCATGGCTTCAATCCATGGGCGGCACGAGCCGATAGAGGTCCTAAAGAAGGAGATGGCGCGATGAATCAGGTGCAGAGGCCTCTCGGCCAGGTCCTGCTCGACAGCGGGCTCGTCACGCCCGAGCAGATGAACTACGCCCAGCAAGAGGAGAGCAAGACCGGGAACTCGGCGTGGAAGGTCCTGCTCGAGCGGGGGATCCTGTCCGAGCGCGACCTCGTGAAGGCGCGCGCCGAGCAAGTCGGCCTCGACTTCGTGGACGTCCGGCCGGTCAAGCCCACTCCCGAGGCGCTCGCCCTCGTCGACGAGGCGACCGCCCGCCGGCAGCTCTTGATCCCGTGTCGCGTGCAGGGCGACGTGCTCGTGGTCGCGATGGCGGAGCCGACGAACCATCTCGCGGTCGACGAGCTCACCCGCTCCACCGGCAAGCGTCTCAACGTCGCCGCGGCCTATCGCCGCGACCTCGAGGACGCCATTGCGCGCGTCTACGGCATCGCCGCGAACGGCCACGACCCGGGAGGCAACGGGGCCGTGGCCAACGGCGCCGCGTCGTTCGGCCCGGACGATCTCCCGATGGTGGAGGCCGCTCCCGTCGAGCCGCAGCTCGACATCGTCGACGAGCGCAACAAAGAGCCGAACCTCGCCGAGTTCCTCGTGGCCGTCATCGAGAAGGGCGCGTCCGACCTCCACCTCACCGGCGGTATCCCGCCGATGATCCGCGTCCACGGAGAGCTCGAGCCCATCGAGGGCTACCGCAAGCTGCTCCCGCAGGACCTCCAGGAGATGATCTACGGGTTCCTCACGCAGAAGCAGCGGGAGATCTTCGAGGAGAAGCTCGAGCTCGACCTCTCGTACTCGCTCCCGGGCCGGGCCCGGTTCCGAGTGAACATCTTCCAGCAGCGTGACGCGCTCGGCGCGGTCATGCGTCTGATCCCTTACGAGATCAAGACGCTCGACTCCCTCGGCCTGCCGACCGCGGTCAAGGAGTTCGCCAACCTGCGCCGCGGCCTCGTGCTCGTCACGGGCATCACGGGCTCCGGCAAGTCGACGACGCTCGCCGGTCTCGTGGACATCATCAACGAGACGCGGGCCGAGCACATCATGACCGTCGAGGACCCGATCGAGTTCCTGCACCGTCACAAGAGATCCGTCGTCAACCAGCGCGAGGTCGGGACCGATACCCACGCGTTCGCCACCGCGCTGAAGCACGTCTTGCGTCAGGACCCCGACGTGATCCTCGTCGGCGAGATGAGAGACCTCGAGACGATCTCGACCGCCCTCACCGCGGCCGAGACCGGTCACCTGGTGTTCGGAACGCTGCACACGCAGGACGCGCCACAGTCCGTCGACCGTGTGATCGACGTCTTCCCGCCGCACCAGCAGCAGCAGATCCGGGTGCAGCTCGCGGGAACGCTCGCCGGCGTCGTGTCGCAGCAGCTGCTGCCGACGGCCGACAAGAAGGGCCGTGCGGTCGCCGCCGAGATCCTCGTGGCGACGCCCGCCGTCCGCAACCTCGTGCGCGAGGGAAAGACCCACCAGATCTACACGTCGATGCAGGCCGGAGGAAAGTTCGGGATGCAGGTCATGGACCAGCACCTCTCCGAGCTCGTGAAGGCGGGCACCGTGTCCTACGAGATGGCCCTCGAGCGGGCGCATCACGTCGAAGAGTTCAAGCGGCTGAGCGGGCGCGCGTAGGAGGAGCATTCAGATGGCTGATTCGTACACCTACAGGGTCCGCACGCGCGAGGGCCGCGTCGTCGAGGGCAAGATGAACGCCCCCGGCGAAGGCGCCGTCGCGAACAAGTTGCGCTCCCAGGGCTTGATCCCGGTCGAGATCTCGAAGGACGCGAAGATCAATGCGAAGACCGAGCTTCACATCCTTCCGCAGCGCGTCAAGCTGAAGGACCTCGCGATCTTCTCGCGTCAGTTCGCGACGATGATCAACTCCGGGCTCTCGCTGCTGAGGACCCTGAACATCCTCGCCGAGCAGACCGAGAACCAGCTGTTGGCCAAGACGATCAGCTCTCTGCGTGAGGACGTCGAGCGAGGCTCGAGCCTGTCGTCGGCGATGACCAAGCACCCCAAGGCCTTCACGCCGCTGTTCGTCTCGATGGTCAAGGCCGGTGAGACCGGTGGTCAGCTCGACACCGTCCTCAACCGCGTCGCCGACACGTTCGAGGCCGACTACAAGCTGCGCCAAAAGGTCAAGTCGGCGATGACTTATCCGGTCGTGGTGGCCGGCATCGCGTTCCTCCTGGTGACGGTCATGTTGCTGTTCGTCGTCCCTACGTTCGCCAAGATGTTCATCGACCTCGGCGGGACGCTCCCGCTCCCGACGAAGATCCTCATGGCGATCAGTGACCAGGCGAAACTACTCGTGCCGTTGTCGATCGTGTCGTTCGTCGTCGGCATCATCACCTACAAGAAGGTTCGAGCGAAGAACGCCGACATGCGGCTGCGCTTCGACAAGATCAAGCTGAAGATCCCCATCTTCGGCGAGCTCTTCCAGAAGGTCGCGGTCTCGCGCTTCTCTCGGACCCTCGGGCTTCTGCTTCGTGCCGGTGTGCCGGTGCTGCAGGCGCTGGACATCGTCGCCGAGTCCACCGGCAACGAGGTGCTCGCCCGTGCGGCAAAGGACGTGAAGGAGAGCGTCCGAAGCGGAGAGTCGATGTCGGCGCCGCTGGCGAAGCACGAGGTCTTTCCCCCGATGGTGGTGCAGATGATCGCCGTCGGTGAGGACACGGGTGCGCTCGACGCCATGCTCGACAAGGTGTCGGACTTCTACGACCAAGAGGTCGAGTCGACCACGGAGTCTCTGACTTCGTTGATCGAGCCGATCATGATCGCGATCCTCGGTGGGATCGTCGGAGCGATGGTCATCGCGCTCTACATGCCGATGTTCAAGATCTTCGACCTCATCAAGTAAACGGCTCAAGACGGCCGTATCGGGCGCCGATAGATCGAACGCAAGCCGGAATCTTGTTGGTGCAGAGGGCAACCATCTGCATCCAGGACGGTCCTCAGGGCGGGCCGTCGGCAGGCTCAGGTCCGTTCAGACGAGGTCCCTTGGCCGGCTTGGAGGGACAGAGAAGGAGGTGCTGGGATGTTCCAGCGGTTCCATGCAATGAGAGAGAAGCGTGAGGGTGGTTTCACCCTCATCGAGCTTCTCGTCGTGATCCTGATCATCGCCATCCTGGCGGCGATCGCGATCCCCGTGTTCTTGAACCAGCGTAAGAAGGGTTGGACCTCGCAGGTCCAGTCCACGCTGAAGAACGCTGCCACCGCCCAGGAGACCTACCTGGTCGACAACAGCGTGTACACCGGGGACATCGCAGACCTCACGTCGAGCGGCCTGCGTTTCTCGACCAGCGACGTGACGATGGGCAACGCGGACGTCACCGCCGTCGGCGCCACCAGCTACTGCATGCGGGCGACCTCGGCGCACGACAACACGATCGTCTGGTACTACAGCTCGGCGGTCGGAGCTCCTTCGACCACCGCTTGCACCCTCTAGTCACGAGCTAGGGACAAATTGGGCGGCCCCTTCGGGGGCCGCCTTTTTTTGTTGCCGTCCGGGCGTCCGGCCCAGCTCGTCCGCCGGGCCGGTGTTCGTCTTGTCCTCCGAACGGCTTACGGAGTTGGGCTTGCGGCCTCGTGAAGCGGGCCGGGGGCTTCAGTTTTTCCGGGGCGACTGCCGATAACGACGTGTAAGCACTCTCTAGCGAAATGAGACCCAACCCATGCGCGAGTGCGCGAACGGGTCGGGCCTCGCGGTCGAGGCAGGGGTCCGGGAGCCTTTTCCCGGAGCGTGTGAGATCCATGGGCGGGCGGGATGTCCTTGCTCGCGTAGGTCCGACGACGACGGGTTCACGCTCGTCGAGCTCCTGGTCGGCATGATGTTGCTCGTCGTGCTCCTCGGGCTCGGCGTGTTCGCGCTTCGCCAGTTCTGGCTGAACCACTCCTTGCACGGCGCGCGCAGCGAGGTCGTCACCCAGCTCCGACAGATCCAGCAGCGAAGCGTCTCCGAGAGCCATCCGCTCGTGTACGGAGTCCGCTTCCGCGCCGGGTCGTCGACCTACGGCCTCGTGAAGTTCAACCCCCAGGACACGGCCACGACCACCGACGACACGTGCTCGGAGATGAGCACGGTGACGATGGGTTCCGGCGTGCGTATCGCCTCGGCGTCCTTCACGTCGGCCACCGGCATTACCTCGCTGTGCAAGTCCCAGATCTCGGGCGCGAGCTCGGACCAGTTCGTCTTCTTCTACGCGCGCGGCACCGCGACCGAGGGCACCCTTTCGTTCGAGGTGCCGGCGCTTCCGGGTCGGACGCTGTCCATCGGCGTGACGCCCATCACCGGACGGGTGAGCTCGCTGTGATGGCGGCGTTCGGCAAGACGCGGGGAGAGGACGGGTTCACGCTCGTCGAGACGGTCGCCTCGATAGCCGTGTTCACGATCCTGACGGTCGGAGTCATCCCGCTGCTCGCGACGTCGCTCAAGGGCGTCGACCTGGCGCGCACGCTTACCCGCGGCAAGAACCTCGCGCAGGAGTACATGGAGCGTGTGCGCGGCCTCCCGTATTTCGATGCCGCCCCGCGCCGCGATGTCCTCGACCTGTACTTTCCGAACCTCTCGACGGGGTACAACGCTGCCACGAAGACGTTCACGACCACGTGCACAGAGACGACGTCGACGCCGGCCGCGAGTGGTGCGCTGGCGTGCCCGCCGAAGAACCCCGACGGCACGACGCGGATCCCCCCAGGCCACACGGTGACCTACACCGCGCAGTTCGTCCGGCCGGTGCTCAACTCGAATCCCGAGACCTACAACGTCGTGACGCCGTACGTCGGCTACGACTCCGCGTCCGGGGGATCGGCGGTGCCGCCGGCGAACCTGCTTCGCATCACGGTCAACGTGGCGTGGACCCAGGCCGGCAAGGCCCGTCAGTTCCAGCTCGTGAGCCTTCTCGGCGATCGGAAGCTCGGCGTCGACCAGCTTCACGGCGAGTCGTCCGTCGACTTCGTCGTCCAGGCCCTCACGTCGTACCAGGACTCGTCGGGCCGCCTGAGCTCGCTCACCGCGGTCGCGGGCCAGTCGAAATCCGATATCGAGGTCAAGGCGTTCGCCGGTGCGGACACCGACGTGACCGCGGGCCGCATCAATCTGTCACGTCAAGAGTTCGGCGCGTCGCCGGGCGCCACCATCGCGTCCGTGGCCGGAGCCCAGTCCAACCAGCACGCGCCACCCAGCACGTCTCCGATGATGTCGTCGGGGGTCGCTCAAACAGTGTCCAACACCGACCTCTTCCCCGTGCTGCCCGTCGCGGGCCTCGCCGCGACCAACGTGAACGAGTCGGTCCCCGCACCGACCGTGCACGTGACGGGCGAGCTGCCAAAGGCCGTGACGAACTTCAACTACCCCAGCAGCACCGAGCTGTTCTGGGTGAACAACCAGGCGGACACCGGTCGAAACACGCTGCTTCACCTGCACGCGACCGAGCATCCCTTCTCCATCCAGCGCGTGAGCTCGAACCGGCTTTCGGGCAACACTTACGCCGAGGCCACCGCGGTCTCGCCGGTTGCGTCACGCAAGGTACAGGCGACCGCCCACGCGCAGTTCGGAAAGGCGATCGTGCTGCCGACGACGTTCGCCTCGGGCGACCGAGGCGTCGTCGTCATCTCGAACTTCGTCGCCGACGTCGACTGCAAGTCCACCGGTTCGCTCGCCGGAGCGGTCGCAACGGGAGCCTGGTCGGCCACGCTCACGTACTGGAGGGATTCCGACCCATCGGACGGCGCGGCGAACGGAGGCTTCGCCACGGTTCCGATCTCCGGCTCGACCACCGGCACCGGAACGGACCCACTCGCCGCTATCGAGGCGGAGAACCCGCTCGTCTACGACTCGGTTCTGTCGTCGGGGGACGTGTACCTGTTCGACCGGCCGGCTCAGGGAAAGGTGGGCTACCTCGACACGTGGTCGACGAAGACGACCATGACGAGCGCGAAGACCTCGCAGGACGCGAGCGTCAGCATGCCCTATGCGATCAACATCGTCACCGCGAAGACGAACCAATCGAACGAAGAGAGCAAGCTGATCATCAACATCGGCAAGCTCACGTGTCAGACGGCGGACCGTCGTGCTTGATAAGCGAGGCAACGAGGCCGGGTTCACGATGATCGAGATGCTCGTCGCGATGACGCTGTTCGCGATCGTCTCGGTCGGCACGTATCAGGTGCTGTTCCAGACCGCGGCGGGGTCGCGCGGTGCGCAGAACGTAGCGCGCACGTCGCAGGAGGCGCGCCTCGGCTTCAACCGCATGGTGCGCGACACGCGCGAGGCTCAAGACGTGCTGACGCCGACGAGCACGTCGTTCCAGATCCAGACCGACTTCAACGGGGACGGGGCCATCCAGCCCTCGCCGTCGGACGTGACCGGCGACTACGAGGTGCTCACGTTCACGTTCAACGAGTCCGTCGGAGGGAACGGGACGATCACCGCGGCGTCGGGATCATCGAGCGAGGTCCTGATGGCGGGCGTCGACTGCGTGCGCAAGGCGGACAACACGTGCTACGACGTCTTCACGTACTCGAGCAGCCGGCTCGAGTACGACACGAACGTGAACGGCGTCACGTCCGCGTCCGAGCTCGACGCGGCCCCCTCACTCGGCAACTCCAACGGGGTGCTCGACGCCGCCGAGCTCGATTTCGTCGACGCGGTCACGCTGCAGCTCCGCGTCACCGCCGGGGGCGAGACCTCCGCCTTCTATGCACAGGCCCAGTTGAGGAACCACCGATGAGGAAGGCAGTCATGAGTCGTCTGGCAGACGAGCGCGGGGTGGCGATGCTGACCGTGTTGTTCATCGGGGCGGCGCTCACCGCCGTCACGTCGGTCGCCGCGTTCGCGACGATCCGGGAGTTCCAGGCGAGCCAGGACGACCGCAAGGCGGCCGGCGCGCTGTCCTACGCCGAGGCAGGGGTCGACCGTCTGATCGCGTACATCAAGAGCGGGCGCATCACGTACGGGACGCTCAACGCGGCCGGCTGCGCCAACCCGCCGCTGGCGCTTCCGACGGGCACGGTCGGAAACGGCTCGTTCAGCGCGCAGCTCACCGTGTACGACCCGTTCGCGGCAAACCCCGCGGATCGCTACCCGCCGGCCGCGTGCGCGGCGCGGCCCACGAGCCCCCATCCCGGGCAGGGGGGCGACAACACCTATTTCGTCATCACGTCGACGGGCCAGCACCCGGCCGCGAAGCGAGTCGTTCGCCAGGTCGTGTCGCTCAAGCCGGTCGGCCTCCCGGTCGGCCTCTACGCGCACGCGTTCGACTTGAAGGCACATCCGTCGTTCCCGAGCGTGAGCATGATCTCGGAGACGACGATCACCGACCGCGGGAAGGACCAGTTCACCGGCACCGACCCCTATTACAAGATCGGCGACTTCTTTCCGTCCGTGACGGGACGCAGCGTGACCGATCCGGTCCCCGCCGCCGCCCACGCGCTGACGGGCATCTATCTCAAGAAGAGCTCGAACCCGGAGTTCCCTCCGTCCAAGAACTGCAGCGCCAACAACGGCGACAGCCAGTCGTTGTGGGACTCGGACGGCTCGGCAGGATCGGGCCCGATCACTTCGGGCTGCGCGGGGCAGGTCGGTTATCCGAGCACCTCCAAGTTCTCGGCGGACCAACTGGCGGCGATCGGCTCGCCGACGTTGTCGGATCAGGACTACCAGGCGATCAAGGAGGCGGCGCAGACCTACGGCGTCTATTGCTCGTTCCCCGGATCGGGCGGCACCGGCGCGACGCTGTGCACCCGTGAGGGCGTCGACGTCGGCGCCAACTGGGCGCAAGCCGTCCAGGACCTCTTGGCCTCGGGCGTCAACAACATCGCCGCCTACTTCGAGTTCCGGAGCGGGTCTCCGTCACAGAACAACCTGAACTGGTCGGGGAGCGTGTGGGGGTGCAACTCCAACCCCGCGCTGTCCCGCTCCATCGCCGCGATCGTCCGCAACGGCGGGATCAACGAGACCGGGGCCGGAGGGAACATGGTCAACGGCGCATTCATCCTCGACGGCGACTTCAACGCCACCGGGAACTTCACCTTCAACGGGACGATCGTCTCGAAGGGGACCGTCAGCTTCGGCTCCTCGAGCGAGAACATCGGCATGAACCCGTGCTGGGTCCAGAACATGCCGGGCCCGTTCTTCAAGGTCGTCCCCGGCCAGTGGAGCGAGGTAGACCGCTGAGAGCTGGAGCTCCTTCGCTATAGATCGGCCCGGCCCCCGAGCCCCGGCAGGGTTCATCGGGGCCTCGGGGGGACCGAAGGATCATCACGGAGGGCCACACCCCGGTCCGCCCGAATGCGCCTATGGACGAGTCAAGGCCGGTACGCTCGTGTGGCGTGGAGCGTATTTCTGTCAAGAATTGTCAATGACGTGGCTGTAAGTCCTAAAGCTGTTCATTTGAGTGGCCGAACTACAGTCTTGACCGCTTCTGTACACGGTTGTTGAATGACTTGCTCCGCGGAAGCGACGGGCCGCCCCGTCCGCCGCCCGGAGCCACTGCCGCCAAGGGAAGGGCGCACGGGATGCCGGGACGGGACTTCGGGGAGCCTCTCCTCACGGTGGGAGAGGTCGCCGGCATGATGCGGGTCTCCAACATGACGGTCTACCGACTCATCAAGTCGGGACAGCTGTCGGCCATTCGGGTCGGGAAGAACTACCGCATTCGCCGGTCCGACGTCGACCGTTACCTCACCGACCGGGCAGTCCACTTCGAGGGGCCGGAGTAACCATGGCCGTTCTCGCAGGTGGGCCCGTTATCGGGCTCGACATCGGTACGAGCGCGGTGCGCGCCGCCCAGGTCGCAACCGGGCGCGGCGGGCCGTCGCTCGTTTCGTTCGGTCAGGTTGCGCTCCCGATGGGGGCCGTCACCGAGGGCGAGATCCGCGACCAAGGCGCGGTGTCACAAGCGATCGCCGACCTCTTGAAGCGCGCCCGCATCCGTTCGCGCCGGGCGGTCATCGGCGTCGCCAACCAGCGCGTCGTCGTTCGCCAGGTCGACCTTCCGTTCCTCGAGGAGAAGGAGTTCCGCTCGTCGCTGCGCTTCCAGGTCGCGGATCACATCCCGATGCCGGTCGACAGCGCGCAGCTCGACTTCCAGGTCGTCGAGGACTACATGACAGAGAACCAGGAGCACATGATGCGCGTGCTCCTCGTGGCCGCCGCGACCGACATGGTCGAGGCCTTCGTCGGGGCGACCGCCGCGGCCAACATCGATCCCGTTGGAGTCGATCTCACGCCGTTCGCCGTCGCGCGTGCCGTTAGCCCTGCAGCACGCCGCGAGGCGGGCGTGGCCGGAGCCGAGGCCGTCGTCGACGTGGGCGCGGGGGTCACGAACATCCTCGTCCATCACAACGGCGAGCCCCGCTTCGTCCGGATCTTGCTCGTCGGTGGGGACGACGCGACGAACGCGCTCATCGAGGGGCTCGGCGTCCCGCTCGAGCAGGCCGAGGCGATGAAGCTCGATCTCGGCCGCGGCGTCGGTGGGCCCGACGCCCAGCGGCTCCTTGCGGC
>DATBND010000019.1:0-1514 GCA_036554505.1 Actinomycetota bacterium
CCACGGCACTTGGGATGACCCCGGCCATTCCGACTTCGCGGCGCGTCAGGCCGTCTGCGATGCGGCAGCAGCGCTTGAGCCGTTCGGGCTGCAGCCCGAGGGGTCGATTGAACCGCCCCGGCTTTGTTGGAGGTCTGATCCGTTGAGGAGGATGGACCGATATGGGGAGACGACCGCCGTATCCGCCCGAGGTTCGGGAGCGGGCCACGAGGATGGTGTTCGAGCACCGTCACGAGTACGAGTCGCAGTGGGCAGCGATCACGTCGATCGCCGGGAAGTTCGGGATGACGGCCGAGACGCTCAGGGGCTGGGTCAGGCAGGCCGAGGTCGACGACGGCAAGCGGCCAGGAACTACGACGGCCGAGGCTGAGCGCATCAAGGAACTCGAGCGCGAGAACCGTGAGCTGCGACGCGCCAACGAGATCCTCAAGGCGGCGTCGGCTTTCTTCGCGCGGGAGCTCGACCCGCAACCACCGAAGCGATGAGCCTGTTCATCGACGAGCAGCGCGACGTCTACGGGGTCGAGCCGATCTGCGAAGCGCTGCAGTTCGCCACGTCGACGTACTACGCCGTCAAGAAGCGTCAGACCGATCCGTCTGTGCGCGCGGTGCGTGACGCAGAGCTTCTGGTCGAGATCCGCAGGGTCCATGAGCACAGCGACGGCACCTACGGCGCCGAGAAGATCTGGCGGCAGCTGCGCCGCGAGGCCGTGCCGGCGGCGCGCTGCACGGTCGAGCGGCTGATGCGCACGAACGGGCTTGAGGGCGTCAGACGCGCCCGCAAGCGCCGCACCACGATCCCCGGCGACCAGGCGCAGCGGCCGCGGGACCTTGTTGACCGGTGCTTCAGCGCCGAGGCGCCCAACCGGCTGTGGGTCAGCGATTTCACGTACGTGATGACGTGGTCGGGTGTGGTCTACGTCGCGTTCGTCATCGATGCGTTCAGCCGCCGGATCGTCGGCTGGAAGGCCGACACCTCGATGCGCACCCAGCTCGTCCTGGACACCCTCGAAATGGCGCTCTGGAGCCGTGACCGCGACGGTATCCCGCTCGACGACGGCATGATCAGCCACTCCGACGCCGGATCGCAATACACGAGCTTTGCGTTCACTACGCGGCTCATCGACGCCGGCGTCGATGCGTCCGTCGGCTCGGTCGGCGACGCCTACGACAACGCGCTTGCGGAAACGACGATCGGCCTCTACAAGGCCGAGAAGATCAACCGCCGCGGCCCCTGGCGCACGCTTGCCGACGTCGAGCTTGCGACCCTCGAATGGGTTGATTGGTACAACCACGAGCGGCTGCACTCTGCGTGCGGCTGGCGGCCTCCGGCCGAGTACGAAGATCTCTATCTCAATCAATTGAAAGAGCTAGAGACTCAATAACCACCGCCTCCAACGAACCCGGGGCGGTTCATGGCGGTGCTTGACGAGCGTACGCGGGTCGCACGCGAGCTGCATGACTCAATCGCCCACGGGGTGAGCGTCATGGTCCTCCAGGCGGGCGCTGCCGAGC
>DATBND010000223.1:0-11270 GCA_036554505.1 Actinomycetota bacterium
TCGTTGCCCGAAGCCGGTCAGGCGTACTGGCGCGACCGCGCGGCCCCCGCGGCGTCCGCGTAGAGATAGCCCCTGTGGATCCATTCGGGACGTATCGATCGATCGAGCCGCGCGGAGCGCTGCCACAACAGGCGCGCGTTCTCGACCCGAGCCTTCCGCTGCGCGACGACGAGGTCCTGATCGACGTCGAGTACCTGAACGTCGACTCCGCGTCGTGGCGAGAGCTGCGCACCGCCGCCGGGGATGATCCGTCGGCGATGGCCGCCCGTATCCGCGAGATCGTCGGGACCGCCGGCAAGATGCACAACCCCGTGACCGGCTCGGGCGGAATGCTCGTGGGCCGCGTAGCCGGGGTCGGACCTCACCGCGCCGAGCCTCCGGTTGGTGCCAGGATCGCGACGCTGGTATCGCTGACCGCAACGCCGTTGGTCCTCGACGAGATCGTGGAGCTTCGCCCGGAGTCCGAGAGGGTCCGCGTCAAGGGCCGCGCGATCCTGTTCGGGTCGTCGCTACACGCCGTCCTTCCACCGGACCTGGACGACGCGGTCGTCCTAGGCGTGCTCGACGTCTGTGGGGCGCCCGCGTGGGCGGCACGGCTCGTGCGTCCGGACATGAACGTCGTAGTGATGGGAGCCGGCGGCAAGTCGGGCATGCTCGTCTGCGCCCAGGCAACGCGCGGCGCCGGTCCCGGCGGCCGCGTCATCGGGCTGTGCTGGCCGGAGGAGAGTGCGCCGGCCGCGAAGGATGCGGGGGCCGAGGCCGTCGTCGTCGACTGCACCGATCCGGTTGCCGTCCTGCAGGCCGTTACCGAGACGCTCGAGGGCGGCCTTGCCGACCTGGTGTTCGTGTGCACCAACGTCCCGGGATGCGAGGGGGGAGCCGTCTTGTCCTGTGCCGACGACGGCCAGGTCGTGTTCTTCTCGATGGCGACCTCGTTCACCGCAGCCGCTTTGACCGCCGAGGCGCTCGGCAAGTCGTGCACGATGACCATCGGCAACGGGTACGTCCCGGGCCACGCCGACCTCGCTCTTCAGCTCGTCCGTGACGAGCCGCGTCTGCTCGAGAGGTTCGCGTCGTGACGACCACGCTCTTTCACGGAGGGGTCATGCGCCTGCCAGGCGACCCGGAGTGGGTCTTGGTCGCCGACGGCGTGGTCACCGAGCGCGGGATGGGCGACGACGACATGCCGAAGGCCGACAGGGCCGTGAACCTCCAGGGCGGCGCGCTGGTGACGAGCTTCTGCGATGCACACGTCCACCTCCCGGTGACGGGCCTCTACCAGACCGGGATGGACTTCCGCCACGAGACGTCGGCCGAGGCCATCCTCACCGCGTACCGGAAGCGAACGGGCAGCGGTCCGACGGAGGTCCTGTTCGGCGGCAACTTCGAGGACCCGCTCGATGCGCCGCTGACCGGGAGGCATCTCGACGACGCGGTGGGGGAGCGGCCCGCGCTCCTCGCGCGCGCCGACATGCACTCCTGCGTGGTGTCGAGCGCGCTTCTTCGAGAGCTTCCGCTAGACGGCCTGCCCGGAGTAGATCGTGACGATGACGGTCGCCCCACCGGCTATCTGCGCGAGCAAGCGGCATCGGAGGCATGGCGGTGGTTCGACGAGCACCTGACGCCCGGCCAGCAGCGCGACGCGATAGGGGCCGCGGCCCGCCTCGCGTACTCGAAGGGCGTAACGGAGGTGCACGAGATGTTCGTCGTCGAATGGCGCGGGTGGGCCGCGGCGGAGGTGTTGCAGGACGCCGTCGGCAGCCTCGCTCTCGACGTCGTCGTCTATCTCGCGACGACCGAGGTCGATCGTGTCGCAAACCTTGGACTGCCCCAGATAGGGGGCGACTTCTTCCTCGACGGGTCGTTCGGGTCGCACACCGCATGGATGAAGGAGCCGTACGCGTCCACGCCACCCGCCGGCCACCCCGCCACCGGGATCTCGTATCGGAGCGACGACGAGGTCGTCGGGCTGTTCTCCGACGCGCAAGAGCGCGGGCTGCAGGTCGGGATCCACGCGATCGGAGACGCGGCTGTGGATCAAGCGATCACCTCATGGGAGAAGGTCGCCCAGTCGGCCGGGCTCGACGCGGTCCGAGCGCTGGGCCACCGCATCGAGCACTTCGAATGTGCGTCCGCCGACAGTGTCGCGCGGGCCGCCCGGCTGGGGCTGCGCGCGAGTGTCCAGCCGGCCTTCGATCACTATTGGGGCGGCACCGACGGCCTCTATTCCAAGCGCATCGGCCCGGAGCGGGCCGGCGCGATGAACCCGTTCAGGTCGATGATCGACGCCGGGCTCGTCGTCGGAGCCGGCTCCGACACGACGGTCACCCCGCTCGACCCGTTCCTCCAGATGCACTCCCTGAGGACCCACCATGTCGAGGAGCAACGCGTCGACGCGGCGACGGCTCTGAGCGCACACACGACCGGCGCGCGCGCACTGAGACCCGGCGCAGTGGGCGCCTCGGCCGCCGACCTCGCGTGGCTCGACAGGGACCCGCTGACCGTAGACGCGCACGAGCTCACGAAGACGGAGGTCCTCGGCACCTGGGCGCGCGGGGTGCGCGTGTACCCGTTCGACGAGGCGGAGGCCGAATGAGGACGTCGCGGCCGTTCACCCGGCCCGTCGGGCGGCTGCGGATCGACGCGGCGTCGGTCGCCGAGTGCCGTGCCCTCGCGGCAGAGATCGCCCAGCCCGTCGAGCAGCTCGCCCACACGCACACCACCAAGTCCATCGAGCGCGCGTGCCTGCGTCTGATCGGGGTCGACGGGATCGAGGGCTCGGGCACCGAGGCGATCCCGATCCCGAACCGCGTCGTGGACGAGATTCAGCGGCGCGTGGGACTCGAGCGGGGAGCACTGGTGCCGTTTCTCCACGCGGCCGAGTCGGGGTGCGGGCACATCCCCACCACGGCGCGCCAGATCGCCGCCGGCGAGGTCGTCCCGTCATGGCCCGACGACCTGGATTACGAGATCGCGGCCGAGCGCGCCGCGCGCGAGGCGAGCGCCGCGGTCGACCGCGTCGCACGAGCCGCGTCGGAGCGAGCGGACGCCGTCGAGGCGACGACGGAGGCGTCCAAGCCGTGGCTCTATCTAATCGTGGCCACGGGCGACATCCACGAGGACATCCCGCAGGCGCAAGCCGCGGCCCGAAACGGCGCAGACGTGATCGCGGTCATCAGGTCGACCGGTCAGTCCCTGCTCGACTACGTGCCGTACGGCGCGACGAGGGATGGCTTCGCCGGGACGTTCGCGACGCAGGAGAACTTCCGCCTGATGCGTGCCGCGCTGGACGAGGTGGGCCGGGAGGTCGGTCGCTACATCCGCTTGACGAACTACGCGAGCGGCCTCTGCATGCCCGAGATCGCCGCGATGGCGGCGATGGAGCGGCTCGACATGATGCTCAACGACTGTATGTACGGGATCATCTTCCGCGACATCAACATGCAGCGGACTTTCGTCGACCAGCACTTCTCCCGGATGATCCACGCTCTGGCTGGCATCGTCATCAACACGGGCGAGGACAATTACCTCACGACCGCCGACGCGGTCGAGGCGGCGCACACCGTGCTCGCGTCGCAGTTCCTCAACGAGCGTCTAGCGCTCAGTGCAGGCCTCCCGGAGGAGCAGATGGGGCTCGGCCACGCGTTCGAGGTCGACCCCTCGCTCGACGACCAGATACTGCTGGAGCTGACACACGCGCAGCTCGTGCGCGAGTGCTTCCCGAGCTCCCCGCTCAAGTACATGCCCCCGACGAAGCACATGACCGGCAACGTGTTCCAGGGCTTCCTCTACGACGGGATGTTCAACCTCGTCGCGGCCTTGACGGGCCAGGACATCATCTTGCTCGGCATGATGACCGAGGGGATCCACACGCCGTTCCTCTCGGATCGGGACCTGGCGCTCGAGAACGCGGCGTACGTGTTCGGTGGCGCGGCGGGCCTCGCGGGCGAGCTCGTGTTCGAGCCGGGGGGCGCGGTCGAGCGGCGGGCGGCGCAGGTCCTCGAGGAATGTCGCCAGATGCTGCAGAAGGTCGCCGAGATCGGCATGTTCGCAGCGATCGAAGCCGGCATGTTCGCCGACACCGTGCGGACGCGTACCGGAGGCAAGGGCCTCGACGGGGTCGTGGCACGTGCCGAGGGCTACGTCAACCCGATCTTCGACAAGCTCGAGCAGAGGCTGGCGATCGCGGGATGAGCGCGATCAAGCCGTACGGCGACGCGACGGATGACGGCCGGGTGCAGCTCTCGTTCACGCTGCCGATCGCGGAGTCCGAGCGCGCCCGTCTGGCCGCGCTGCAGCTCATGAAGAAGATGGGCTTCACGAAGGCTCAGGTTGCGCACATGAAGGCGATGGGGCCGGACTACACGTTCTTTGTAGCCTACGGAACGACGGTGCACGCCGTAGATCCCGACGAGATCGAGGTCGCCGAGCGCGAGTTCCCGCTGCTCAGCTATCAAGAGGTCAACCGGGTCCTGCGCGAGACGCTCAAGCGTCGGATGGTGGTCGTGGGCGCGTGCACGGGAACCGATGCTCACACGGTCGGGCTTGACGCGATCCTGTCGATGAAGGGTTTTGCCGGCGATCACGGCCTCGAGTACTTCCCCGAGATGCGCGTCGTCAACATGGGCGCGCAGGTCGCGCCCGAGGAGATCGCCACGACGGTCGAGCGAGAGCGCGCCGACGCGGTCCTCGTCTCGCAAGTCGTGACGCAGCGCGACGCGCACGTGCTTCACCTCGTCGAGGTACGCGATGCGCTCCAGGGAGCGGGTCTGCGCGAACGCGTCGTGCTGGTGGGAGGAGGGCCGCGCTTCAGCCCGGAGCAAGCAGCCGAGCTCGGTTACGACCGCATCTTCGGGCGCAACACCAAGCCGTCGGAGGTCGCGTCCTTCCTCGCGTGGAGCGCGGCCCGGCGAGCGGCCTTCTGAGCGTGGCCGTGCCGGTCGAGGTCGCGCACCGCCTCAGGCTCGGGACGTCCGACGCCCACTACGGGGGCGGGCTCGTCTCGGGCGCAAAGCTGATCGAGTTGATCCACGACGTCGCCACCGAGCTGTGCATCCGCTCCGACGGGGACGAGGGCCTCTTCGCCGGCTACTCGCACGTCGCCTTCCTCGCGCCGGTCCACGCGGGGGACTTCGTCGAGATCTCGGGCCGGATCGTCCGGACGGGAAGGACGTCGCGCGAGATGAGCTTCCGGGTGGTCCGGTACGCTGGCCCCCGCCCAGAGGTCTCGGACTCCGCGGCGGATCTGATCGAGCCGCCCGAGGTGGTCGCCGAGGCCACTGGCACGTGTGTCGTCAAGGCCGAGAGGCAGCGAAGCCCCTCGAGGTTAGAACCGGGTGGAGGGAGTGGTTCATGAAAAGAGTGGACGGCATCCGAGCAGTCACATACGACTGCTGGGGGACCTTGCTCAAGGACCACGATTGGGAGGGCGCTATGGACATCCGTCTAGGCGCCCTTCGTCGTTTCCTGGATCTAGAGGATGGCGACGCGCGCGCTCTCATCGACGAGGCGTGGGCAAAGCACGACGAGGCGTGGAAACAGGTCGAGACGTTCGGGCCCGGGCGCATGGCGGCCTATTGCCTCGAGGCCAAGGGCGTGTTCGACGACGACGCCATCTCGGAGCTGACGCGCGAGTTCGAGGAGGCGAGCATCCAGACCGGAGTCGACGCGGTCGATGGTGCGGCCGAGACGCTCGCGGCGCTCGCCGATGCCGACGTCCGTCGAGGGCTCGTGTGCGACACCGGGTTCACGCCCGGGCGCGTGGTGCGTCAGATCCTCGACGACGCCGGGCTGTTGCGATACCTCGAGGTCCTCTGCTTCTCCGACGAGGTCGGAGTGCCCAAGCCGGGGAACGAGATCTTCGCCAAGGCCCTGGCCGAGCTCGGCGCGCGGCCGCCCGAGGCCGTCCATGTCGGAGACCTCCGCCGCACCGACATCGCCGGAGCGCGCGACATCGGCATGCACGGCATTCGCTACCGCGGCGTGCACGACGACCGCACGGACGCGGCCGACGCGGAGTGCGTGATAGACGACCACCGGAAGCTGCTCGAGATCATCGGGCTGAGAGGCTAGCCGCCGCGGTCCCTCCGGACGAATATCCAGTGCGAGAGACCGAGCACGACGAATAGCAGAGCCGCGATCCAGTAGCCGATCCGGTAGTCGACCGAGACGAGGCCCTCCGCTTCGCTGACGTCGCCCTCCAGGTCGAAGCGCAATCCGACCAGCCCGGCCAGCCCGAGCACGGCCGCGACGAGGCTCGCCATCGATCTCGTCCGCCTCTTCAATGCAAAGCCGACGACGAGCCCGATGGCCGCGGCCGCCAGCGCGATGATCGCCCACACGGACGGCTCGTTGTCCTCCGTGGGTCCCTCGTCGGAGTCGCCCGAGGTGAACGTCGAGAACCCGGCGCCCTCCCCGAACTGCTCCCCGAACTCCTCCGTGAGGGCCGCCTCGTCGATGTCGATCTCGGCTCCCGTCACCAGCTGCACCCCTGAGAGCGTCCCGAGCCGCTGGCCGCTACACGAGATGCTGATGAACGGCAGGAAGAAGCAGAGCCCGATCACGAGGAACATGACCGGCGACCGCTTCACGGTCTCGTCGCCGACCTTGCGCGCTGTGTTCTGCAACCCGTCGCCTCCCGAGCCCGATGGCGGGGGAGGGGTGCCCGTTCCGTCCGGTTGAGCGCTCACCAGGTCGTCCTCCTCAGTAGGCGCGGCCCCAGGTCGCGCGCTCGGTGCCCGGGCGACCGCACACGACACAGCTCGCCCCCGGGTCCTCGCGCTCGATGGGGAGCACGCGGATCGTTGCCTTGGTCTCCGCCGTCACCTTCTGCTCGCACGCGAGCTCGCCGCACCACGCGCCGACCCAGAAGCCGCCGCCCTGGGACTCGATGCCCTCGCGCAGCTCGTCGAACGAGCCCGCCTCGTAGGTGTTGTCGGACCGGAACGAGACCGCTTCGTCGAACAACGCGCTTTGGATGGCCTCGAGCTCCTTCTCGACCTGGGCGATGGCCGCGTCGAGGGGATGTGTGGTCTTCTCACCCGCGACGCGCGTCGCGAGCACGACCTGGCCGGCCGCGAGGTCGCGCGGCCCCAGCTCGATCCGGACGGGAACGCCCTTGAGCTCCCACTCGCTGAACTTGTAGCCGGGGCGGTGCTGGTCGCGGTCGTCGACGCGCACGCGCATCCCTCGTCCCGCGAGGTCGTCCTTCAACCGGCCTGCGGTCTCCAGGACCGACGCCTTCTCCTCGTCGGTCTTGTAAATGGGAACGATGACGACCTGAACCGGAGCAACGGAGGGGGGCAGGCGCAGGCCGCGGTCGTCCCCATGAGCCATAACGAGCGCGCCCACCATCCGTGTCGTGAAGCCCCACGACGTGCCCCACGGCAGGTCCTGCTCCCCGTTCGCGTTCAGGAACGAGACGTCGTAGGCGCGCGAGAAGTTCTGACCGAGGAAGTGCGACGTGCAGCACTGCAGCGCCTTGGCGTCGCGCATCAGACCCTCGTTCGTGTAGGTGTCGACCGCGCCCGGGAACTTCTCGGAATCGGACTTACGTCCTTTCAAGACCGGGATCGCGAGCACGTCCTCGCACACCTCGCGGTAGACCTCGAGCATGCGGAGCGCCTCCTCCACGGCCTCCTCGGAGGTCGCGTGAGCGGTGTGACCCTCCTGCCACAGGAACTCGCTGCTGCGGAGGAAGAGGCGCGTCCGCATCTCCCACCGCACGACGTTGCACCACTGGTTGTAGAGAAGCGGTAGGTCGCGGTAGCTCTGTATCCACTTGCCGTAGGTCTGCCAGATGACGGCCTCGGACGTCGGGCGCACGACGAGCGGCTCCTCTAGCTTCTCGCCGCCCCCGTGCGTAACGACCGCCAGCTCGGGGGAGAAGCCCTCGACGTGCTCGGCCTCCTTCTGCAGGAGCTTCTCGGGGATGAACAGGGGGAAGTAGAGATTCTCGTGCCCGGTCGCCTTGAAGCGGTCGTCGAGGGCGCGCTGGATGAACTCCCAGATCGCATAGCCGTGCGGCTTGATGATCTGGGTTCCCTTGGCCATGCCGTGCTCGGCCATGCCCGCCTGCTTGACGACCTCGACGTACCAGCCGGAGAAGTCCTCCGACTGCTTTGGAAGGTTGCCTGCCACTTCACTCACCCACGATCTGAACGACGACGGTACGGGACGGCTCCGAGCCCAGCTCGACGAGGAGGACCCGCTGCCACATCCCGAGCCCGAGCTCTCCGTCGATGGCCGGAAGCATTACAGAAGTCGACCCGAGCGGGGACGCGGCGCCGTCGCCGAGCCGGGCCGACGCCTCCTTTATGTCGGCGATGAGCCCGGACTCCTTCTCGTTGACGATGAGCGCGCAGCCGGGCTCGCTCGTGCAGATCGTCATGTGCCCCGATCTGATCCCCGACTCGGCGAGTGCGTCCGTGAGCTCGTCGGTCACGTCCGCGACCGCGAAGTGCCCGCCGGTAGGCAACGTGAGCTGCGTGGTGTGGTTCTTCATGACGGGCAATGGTCGCTGTTTCCCGGCGCCCAGGCAAACGGCGCTCTCGACCGTTTTCGTGGGAAAGCTGTGGACCGTTCCAGGACAGCTTGGGGACGACGAAGATTGTTTCGCGCTCACGCGCTTAGTTCTCGTCTGGGCGTTGACACCCCCTCCGCGGTCCCATACGTTGCGACCGTCCCAAGCAGTCAACCGGTGAGAAGGTCGCCGGCGACGCAGCAGAAGGAAGAGCGAGGGCCGGGCACGAGGTTCGCCTCGGATCCGACCCACGCACCGCACGGCCCAGCCGATGCGGAGCACGCTCGGACAGGCTCGGGTTCCTCGAGCGCCGGATCGGTTCGCCGAGACGGCAATCGGAGACCCGGGAGAGCTCCAGCGAGCCGGTCCGCCGGTTCGACGGGGAGTTCCGCTGCGACGCAAGCAACCTCGACACCGAGCGGTTGCTTGGGACATTTTGAATCTGGGGAGACCCGGGCCCACGCAGCCGTTCCAATAACCGGTTCACCGGCTACCGAGCGGCGCGAGCGCTCGGGTCTTTCTCTTATCCGCCTCGCCCCCGTAGGGTTGTGGTCGCGATTGCTGGGAAGAACGTTGGTTCGCACGATGTTTGCGTGCAGGAATCCAACGAACCAACTCGAACACAAGGCAGCAAACCACGACATAAAGGCAGGAGGCCGTGTCCGCTAAGGACGAAGAGCTGCACACCGACGAGCTCGACGACGACGAAGACGACGACGACGTCTCGGTAGACGACGACGAAGAGGCGCTTGCTCAGGCGACCGACGACGAAGAGGACTCGGAGGAGGCCTCTCTCGAGGAGTTGTTGAGCCAGCGCGCCGCCTCTCGCCGTGGCACCGACGAGTCCGACGACGACGACGACATCATGGCGCTCGCCTCGGAGAAGGACGCGGTCGTCCTCGAACCGCTTCCGACGACCGTCATCCCGATCAAGGACCGCAAGGAGTTCGTCTGCAACCGCTGCCATCTCGTCAAGGCGAGGGTTCAGCTCGCGGACGAAGAGCGAGGGCTCTGCCGCGACTGCGTCTAGCCGCGACCCCCGAACCACCCCCGCGATCGTCTCGACGATCGCGGCGTAGCAGAATGACGCGCGCGGCTCCCTACGCAGGCGCGCTCGTAGCGGGACTCGCCCTCAGCTTCGCCTTTCCCGAGCCCGACGCGTCCTTTCTCGCGTGGATCGCGCTCGTGCCGTTGCTGGCGGCGGGCTCTCGCAGAAGGCTGCGCACGGGCTTCGCCCTCGGCTTCGTCTTCGGTCTGGGGTTCTTCGGCGCGCTGCTGACGTGGATCGCCAATGTCGGGTACGCGGCGTGGGTCATGCTCGTCCTCCTTCAGGCGGTGTTTACGGGCCTGTTCGGGCTCGCGTGGGCAGCGTCCTCGCGACTCGACAACACAGCCGTCCGCGTTCTCTCGCCCGCGGCTGCCTGGATCGCCATGGAGATGCTCCGCGGGAGCGTCCCGTTCGGCGGCTTGACGTGGGGCGAGCTGGCCCAGAGCCAGCACGACTACGGCTGGATGCTGCGACCCGCTGCATTTACCGGACGCTGGGGGGTCTCGTTCCTGTGCGTGACGTGCAGCGCGCTCCTCCTCGAGGCGTGGCGGCATAAAGACCGCGCGCGTCCGTTCGCGCTGTGCTCGGCGGGAGCGGTCGCGGTGATAGCGGCGCCGCTGCTCCTTCCCGCAAACCACGCGGCCGGCGAGACCGCGCGCGTGGCGATCGTCCAGGGCAACGTGCCCGAGCACTGGGATGAAAACATCAGAGAGAAGGAGCTGCGCATCCTGCAGAGCCACGTCGATCTCACCGAGGAGCTGGCGGTTGTGGACCTCGACCTCGTCGTATGGCCCGAGAGCTCGGTTTCGTTCGATCCCCGTCGCGAACCCTTCGCTGCCGATGCGATCCGCACCGCCGCGCGTGCCGTCGGGGTGCCGATGGTCGTCGGGGGCAATGAGGACATCGACCGCGATCGCTACCGAGTTGTCGCGTGGCAGGTGTCGGCCAAGGGTGACATCACCGATACCTACGTGAAGACCCACCTCGTGCCGTTCGGCGAGTACGTGCCGGGGCGGCGCTACCTGGGATGGCTCCCGCTGCTGGCGCAGGTGCCGCGCGACGCGGTCCCGTCGAGCGAGGGCAAGGTGTTCCCCGTCGGCGGGGGAGAGGTGGCTCCCGTCCTGTCCTACGAGGGTGACTTCGGCTCACTCGTGCGCGCGCGCGTCGATCAGGGGGGCCGCGCGGTGATCGTCGCGACGAACACGTCGACGTGGGCGCGCTCGTGGGCGTCGGTGCAGCACCTCGCGATGAGTCAGGTGCGCGCCGCGGAGAACGGCGTGTGGGTGATCCACGCGGCGATAAGCGGCATCTCCGCGTTCGTCGCGCCCGACGGCACAGTCGTGCAAGAGACCCCTCTGTGGACGGCGACGGCGATCACCCAGGACATCGCCTTCGCGGAGGAGCCGACGTTCTACGCGCGCACGGGAGACTGGTTCGCGTACGCCTGCGCGCTCGCGACGATCCTCTTACTCGCGGCGGGAGCCCGCCGTCCGATCGTGCGTGACGACGCTGGTCCTCCTAGTAGCGTCGCCTGATGCACGAGGACGTCCCGGACGTGGACCAGGCGCTGGTCATCGTCCCGACCTACAACGAGCGCGAAAACCTGCCGGTGTTGACGGCGCAGTTGATGGCACAGCCGAACGTCAGCCTGCTGGTGGTCGACGACAACTCGCCTGACGGCACCGGTGGCATCGCCGACGC
>DATBND010000250.1:0-5345 GCA_036554505.1 Actinomycetota bacterium
GGCCCGAGAAGGCCGGCTTCGCTCCCGGCGACACGACCTATCGGGGCGAGACGTTGGGCCGGGGCACCGAGCGGCATCCGCGGCCCTCGTATAGGAGCGTCGCTCCGGACGACGATCCCGCGTTCCTCGCCGAGCTCGACGAGCGCACCAAGAGATTGCAACGGTGGGAGGACGACCTCAAGCGTCGTGACGACGAGCTTCGCCGGCGCGAGGAAGGCGACGAGTAGGGCCCAGCCGGGCTATCCAGCCGACTTTTGGTCCTGAGACGACGAATACCGTCGCTGCAGGAGCAAAAGTCGGAAGAGGGAGCGGAGCGCTACTTCGTGACCTTGAAGGCGTCGGGCTGGCGGAGGTAGGCGAACTCCTGCAGGTACACGCAGCGCGTGTCGGTGAGGTAGCGCTTGTACGCGTAGATCGTTGCCGCAGCGGGCCCGGGCTTGGCGTACTTCTGCACCTTCACCTTCGCGAGGAGATGGCCGTCCGCGTCCGTGATGCCGCCACCGCTCAAGAACACCTGGCCGATGTAGACGCCGACGCCGACCGTGACTTCGCTCCCGGGCTGGACTACGGGAGGCTCGACCGGAAGCTCGTTGCCCTCGTCGGTCGCGGGGTCCTGGTGCGACGGGCGCGTGACGGTGATGTCGAGCTTTGCCGTCTCGCCCACGCGATAGGACTTCTTGCTCCACTCCGCGACGACGTGGAAGGTCCGTACCGGGATCGTGACGTCGTTGCGTTGCGCGCACGGCACGGCCGCGACCGAGGCGGGAGCGACGACCGCCAGACCGCTGGCCGAGATGCACGACACGAGCAGCGCGCGCAAGACGCGGCCGGTCGGTGCTCGGCGGGGGCGGGTAGCGGGTGTCATCACCGCCATATTCGCCTATGTCACCCCCGTTCCTGTAGAGGGTTCGCATACCGGGCGCCGGGATCGCCCGGTACGCCCCTTTCAGGCGGGTTTAGACGCCGTGAGCGGCGGCCCCGCGGGCGACCGGCGTCGCTCCCTACAATCTATCCATGAGGTCGCCGATTCGCGTCATCCTGCCGGCGGTGGTCGCCGTGCTCGTGTTGGTTGGCTGCTCCGACGACGACCCCCCGGCTAGGCGGCAGGCCCGGGCCCCCGAGACATCCGCGGCGCCGGTGACACCGGTGGTCTCGACGGTCGTCCCGCCCGTCCCCGAGGGGTCGTGTCCCAACCAGGCCGAGGTCACGTCGAATCCGCTCAACCGGAGCTCCGGGCCCCTCATAGGCGACGTCACCGGCGACGCCACCCCCGAGCGCATATACCTCTCGGTCGACCAGGCGGGGACGCCGGGGTGCCAGGCGTTCGTGGTCGTGTCCGAGGCCGCGACGATCACCGCCGCGATCGAGGGATGGGATCCCAGCGCCGGGATCGCGTCGCCGACCCTCGACCGGCTCGTTCAGATCGACGGGCGTCCGGGGGCCGAGATCGTCGTCAACCTCGCCGCGGGCGCGTCGACTCAGTTCGTCGGAGCGTTCGCCGTCGCGGGCGGGACCGTCGAACGACTGGCGACCGCGGGCGACCAGGCGTCGGCGGGGAGCCCTGACCTGTTCGCTTCGGGAGGAAGCGTCGGGCACCTCGAGGCCGTGGACTGCACGACCGACGGCGAGGTCGTTCTCTCGAGCGCAATACCCAAGGGCAATCGGTACCAGGTGACGCGCCGGTTCTTCACGCCGAACGGCGCGACGCTCGATCTCAACGTCGAGACGAGCCGGCGTCTCGTCGTGACGTCGAACGAGCTCGAGGACTTCCCCGAGTTCGGCGCGTCGCCGTTCGGCACGTGCCCCTCGGCCTGACAGCCCAGGCGCGACGTTAGGGTCTGTCGATGGATCGCTCGTACGACTTCAAACGCGTCGAAGAGCGCTGGACCAAGGACTGGGTTCGGCGTAAGGCGTGGGCCGCGCCCGAGATGCCGGACGACAACGCGCGCTACGTCGTGACGATGTTCACCTATCCGTCCGGCGATCTCCACATGGGTCACGTCGAGATCATGTCGATCAACGACGCGATCGCGCGCTTCTACCGGATGCAGGGTCACCAGGTCTTGAACCCGATCGGCTGGGACGCGTTCGGCCTCCCGGCGGAGAACGCGGCGATCAAACGCGGGATCCATCCCAAGACGTGGACCTACGAGAACATCAAGAAGCACCGCGCCTCGATGGAGCGGCTGGGCCTGTCGTTCGACTGGGATCGGGTCTTCTATACGTGCGACCCGGAGTACTACCACTGGAACCAGTGGTTCTTCCTCCGCTTCTACGAGCGCGGCCTCGCGTACCGCAAGAAGGCGCCCGCGAACTGGTGCCCGAACGACAAGACCGTCCTCGCGAACGAACAAGTGATAGGCGGCCGGTGCGAGCGCTGCGACGCGCTCGTCGAGAAGCGGTGGCTCACGCAATGGTTCTTCAAGATCACCGACTACGCGGACCGTTTGCTCGACGACCTCGAGCTCAATACCGGCTGGAACGAGCGTCTCAAGCTCCTGCAGACGAACTGGATCGGGCGCTCCTATGGCGCCGAGGTCGAGTTCCGCATCGAGGCTCTGGACGAGCGCGTGACGGTGTTCACCACGAGACCGGACACGCTGTGGGGGGCCACGTTTTTCGTGCTCGCGCCGGAGCATCCGTTCGCCGAGCAGATCGCGGCGACGACCGGCAAAGAGGCGGACCTGAAGACGTTCAAGGAAGAGGTCGGCAGGTTGACCGAGATCGACCGCGTCGCGACGGATCGGCCCAAGAAGGGGTTGTTCCTCGACGCTTACGCGATCAATCCGGTGAACGACGAACGCATCCCCATCTGGGTCGCGGACTACGTCCTGATGGACTACGGGACCGGGGCGATCATGGCCGTGCCGGCACACGACCAGCGTGACTTCGAGTTCGCGCGCACGCACGGGCTCGAGATCAGGCCCGTCATCCAGGCCTCGGACGGCGACGTCGACCACCCGGACGCTATGGATTCCGCCTATCCGGGCGACGGCGTGATGGTGCAGAGCGGCGCGTTCGACGGGACGCCCACCGACGAGTCCGTCGAGAAGGTGACGCGCTGGCTCGAGGATCAAGGGCTAGGGCGCGGGGCCAAGAACTTCAGGATCCGCGACTGGCTCATCAGCCGGCAGCGGTACTGGGGGACCCCGATCCCGATCGTCTTCTGCGACGACTGCGGCGAGGTCATGGTGCCCGACGAGGACTTGCCGGTCGAGCTCCCCGACATCGTCGACTTCAACCCGACGGGCGAGTCGTCACCGCTCACGACGGCGGAGGACTGGGTCAACGTGCCGTGCCCGAAGTGTGGCAAGCCGGCGCGCCGCGAGACCGACACGATGGACACGTTCGTGGATTCGTCGTGGTACTTCCATCGCTACACCGACCCGCGGAACTCGTCGGCGCCGTTCGACTCCAAGAAGAGCAACGCGTGGATGCCCATCGACCAGTACAGCGGCGGAATCACCCACGCGGTCATGCACCTCATCTACGCGCGCTTCTTCCAGAAGGTCATGATGGACATGGGACTGGTCGACGATCCCGAGCCGTTCCCCGCCGTGTTGAACCAGGGCATGGTCACTATGGGCGGGAAGGCGATGTCGAAGTCGCGCGGCAACATCGTCGAGCCGGTCGAGGCCTTCGGCCGTTACGGCTCCGACGCGCTCCGGCTCTACATGCTGTTCTCGGGACCCCCCGAGCAGGACTTCGACTGGCCCGAGGAGGGCGTCACGTCGATCGGACGAGTGACCGCCCCGTGGCTACAACGGGTGTGGCGTCTCTGCGAGGACAACCGGGACATCGTGCGCGTAGGCGAGCTGCACGCCGGCCCCGCGGACCTCGAGCTGCGTCGCTTCCTCCACCGCACGATCAAGGTCGTCACTGGGGACTATGCCGCGTTCTCGTTCAACACCGCGACGGCGCGGCTCATGGAGCTCGTCAACGAGGCGTATCGCTATCGCGCCGCGGGAGGCGGTCATCCGCAGGTCATGCAGGAGGTGGTCGAGGCGCTATTGAAGATGCTGGCTCCGATGGCCCCCTGCCTGCCCGAAGAGCAGTGGCACCGTCTCGGCTACGAGACGTCGATACACCACGAGCCGTGGCCGGTCTTCGATCCGGCGCTCGCAGCCGAGGACGAGGTCACGATGGTCGTGCAGGTCAACGGCAAGGTGCGCGACACGATTCGGGTCGCGCCCGATATCGAAGAAGAGCAGATGCGCGAGCTTGCGCTCGCCTCCGAGAAGGTGCGTGGCCACCTCGACGGCCAGGAGCCGACGAAGATCATCGTGCGGCCCCCGAAGCTCGTGAACATCGTCGTGCCGGTGCCGGCCTAGTCGGCTTAGAAGATCTCCGGGCACCACGGCGCGAACGACGTCCGGAACAGCGCGTCGGCGCGCGCGGCGGCGCCGTCTTCCAGCTCGGTCACCCGACCCGCCCGCACCAGTTGCGTGAACGAGAACGCGCCGAGATATGTAGTGGCGAGGTCGGTGATGTCCATCAGGAGACCCGGGTCTCCGCTCGCCTGGTCGACACGGCCTACCCCGTCCGTCGCCGTGAGGTTCCAGCGACCGGCGTTCCACGGGCAGAACGCGTCGATCACCTCGAACGTGACCGCTCCGTGGCCCATGTACGAGCGCGCCTCCAGCGCCGGTCCGAGGTCGACGAGGCGCAGCCAGAACGTGTCGACCTGCGCGAATCGCAGCCGGGTCGGTTCGGGCATCGACAGCATCAGGGGATGGTCGGGCGGCAACAGCCACGCCTTGACGCGCTCCATGAGGTCGATGCCGAAGCAGAAGCGCCACACCTCGCGCGTGGCCTGAGCGTTGGTTCCCATCGCCTCCTCCACGTGGGTGTAGCCGGTGTTCACGCCCCCGTCCCAATTCGAGAAGACCCGATAGAGCGCGTAGCCCTCGGGCCGGCCGTCGATCTCGAGGACGGCGCGCCACAGCGGGCCACCGCCGCGGCGACGGTCTTCGGGATCGCGCAGCCGGTGATGACGCCACCACTCGGGCGACCGCGCGAACATCCCCGGGGTCGTCTCTGCAACGCGGTCGTACACGCTCGGCAGGATCTTGACCGCCTCGTCGATGTCGACCAGCCTCGTGCGGCCGATCGGGCCCACGTCGCGGAGGAACGCGGCGCGGTTGCGCTCGACGTTTATCTGGCCTTGGACCGACGCCATCCCGTAGCCGAAGCGCTGGTAGATGAGGTCCTCCGACGCCCACAGGACCGCCACCGACTCGCCGCGCGCGCGGGCGTCGTCGAGCTGGATCTTCATCATCTTCGTGAGGATTCCCTTGCGCCGATGAGAGGGAAGGACGCCGACCATCGTCACTCCGGCAGCGGGG
>DATBND010000233.1:0-4977 GCA_036554505.1 Actinomycetota bacterium
TCTCGAAGATCGCGCACGAGCTGCGATCGCCCCTGACCTCCGTCAAGGGCTTCTCCGCCACGCTCGTCGACCGATGGGACCGTTTCACCGACGAGCAGCGCCTCCAGTTCGTGCAGACGATCCACGCCGACGCCGAGCGCATGGGCCGGATCATCTCGGAGGTGCTCGACCTCGCCCGGCTGGAGGCGGGGCGCCTCGAGCTCCACCCCGACGACGTCCAGGTCGCGACGGTCGCCGCGAAGGCCGTCGAGCACCTCCCGGACGGAGGCAACGACCGGATCGTCATCGACGTCGAGCCGTCCGTGGTCGTGCACGCCGACGCCGAGCGGCTCGGTCACGTCCTCACGAACCTCATCGAGAACGCGATCAAGTTCTCCGACGACGGCCCCATCAGCGTCAGCGCGACGCAGGCGGGCGACGAGATACGGATCGTCGTCGCCGACCGGGGGATCGGGATCGAGGAGGAGCGCATACCGGAGCTGTTCTCGGGCCCGGCCCCCACCGGTCAGCGCTCGGGGCCGTCCGGCACCGGCCTCGGCCTCTACCTGACGCGCCGCCTGGTCGAGGCCCACTCCGGGTCCATCACGGTCGATTCCAAGCCGGGCGAGGGGGCGCGCTTCACGGTGACGCTCCCGGCGGGCGCGGCCGGGGACGACCGCCGGTGAGCGAGAGCGACCTTCGGGCCACGCTCGAGACGGTTCGCACGGAGGGGCTCCAGCGGATCTCGGCCGCGGACGACCTCGCGTCGCTCGACGAGGCGAAGATCCGCGTCCTCGGCCGGAAGTCCCCTCTGTCGAAGGCGCGCTCCGGGCTGCGGGACGTGGCCTCCGACGAGCGGCCGGCCCTCGGCCAGCTCGCGAACGACGTCCAGAGTCAGATCGAGCAGGCGATCGAGGCGAAGCGACGATCGTTCGAAGCGGCCGAGCTCGCCGGCCGCTGGGAGAGTGAGCGGGTCGACGTCACCCTTCCCGGTGTTGCGTTCGAGGTGGGCTCGCTCCATCCGTTGACGCGCACGATCTGGGAGGTCGTCGACATCTTCGTCGGGCTCGGCTACCGGATGGTCGAGGGCCCCGAGGTCGAGCTCTCGACGTACAACTTCGACGCGCTGAACACTCCGCCGAAGCATCCGTCGCGCTCTCCGTCGGACACTTTCTACGTGGAGGGCCAGGGCCACGACGTGTGCCTGCGCTCGCAGACGTCGCCGATGCAGATCCGCACGATGGAGTCGCAGCAGCCGCCCGTCTACACGGTCGTGCCGGGCCGTTGCTACAGGCGCGACGAGCTCGACGCGACGCACCTCAGCGGCTTCACCCAGATCGAGGGCCTGGCGGTGGACGAGGGCATAACGATGGGTGACCTCAAGGGAACGCTCGAAACCGTGGTGCGCAGCTTGTTCGGCCGGTCGACCGAGGTGCGACTCCGGCCCAGCCACTTCCCCTTCACCGAGCCGTCCGCGGAGCTCGACGCGCAGTGCTTCGTGTGCAAGGGGCGCGGGTGCAACGTCTGCAAGGGCGAGGGCTGGATCGAGATGCTCGGCTGCGGGATGGTGCACCCGCACCTGCTCGAATGGGTCGGCTACGACACCGAGCGCTACACGGGCTTCGCGTTCGGCATGGGCGTCGAGCGCCTGGCCGCGCTGGTCCACGGCGTGAACGACATCCGTTACTTCTACGAGGACGACGTCCGGTTCCTCGGCGTCTTTCGGGGGCTGCTGTGAGAGTCAGCCTCAAGTGGCTCCAGGAGTACGTCGAGATCGACACGGCCCCCGTGAAGCTCGCGGAGGAGCTCAGCATGTCGGGCACCAAGGTCGAGGCGATCCTGACGCCGGGCAAGTCGGTCGATGACGTCGTGGTCGCCGAGGTCCTCGAGATCAACGAGCATCCCAACGCCGACAACCTCACTCTCGTCGACGTGCGGACGGACTCGTCGGACTCGCAACGGGTCGTGTGCGGCGCGCGCAACTTCTCGGTCGGCGATCGCGTTCCTCTCGCGCGGGTCGGCGCGCGGCTTCCCGACATGGAGATAACCGAGCGCAAGATCCGCGGCGAGGTGAGCCGCGGCATGCTGTGCTCGGGGGCGGAGCTCGGCGTGTCGAAGGACCACTCCGGGATCCTCGTTCTTCCGCGGGACGCGGAGCTGGGGGCGCCGGTGGTCGAGGTGCTCGGGCTCAACGACACGATCCTCGAGCTGGAGATAACGCCGAACCGGCCCGACTGCCTCGGCATGATCGGCATAGCGCGCGAGGTCGGCGCGCTCCTCGGCAAAGAGCTGAAGATCCCGGCGGCCGACGTGGAGCCGGACGGAGCCGTGACCTCGCCGGTGCGGATCGACGTCGAGGATCCCGTGGGGTGCCCGCGCTTCGTGGCTCGCTACCTCGAGGGCGTCTCCATCGGGCCCAGCCCGTCGTGGATGGCGGCGCGCTTGTTGTCGGCGGGCGTGCGTCCGATCTCGAACGTCGTCGACATCACGAATTACGTCCTGCTCGAGACAGGCCAGCCGCTGCACGCGTACGACGCCGCGAAGGTGCACGACAACCACCTCATCGTGCGGCGGGCCCGCCGCGGCGAGACCCTCGAGACGCTCGACGGCGAGTCGCGCGAGCTCGATCCCGCCGACCTGATCATCGCGGACCCACGCAAGGCACTGGGGATCGCGGGCGTGATGGGCGGTGCCGGCTCGGAGGTGTCCGACGCCACGACGACGGTGATCCTCGAGTGCGCTTATTTCGACCCGGCCACGATCGCGATGACCAGCCGGCGGCATCTCTTGTGGACGGAGGCGTCGGCGCGTTTCGAGCGCGGCGCGGACCCGAACGCGCCCGATCGCGCGGCGGCACGCGCAACCGCGTTGATGGCGCAGCTCGCCGGAGGCCGCGCGTCGGCCGACGTCGTCGACGTGTATCCGGCTCCGGCCGCGCCGAAGATCGTCACCCTGCGACCGCGCCGGACGACGGCCTACCTGGGCTACGACGTCCCCGCCGCGCATCAATCCCGCTATCTCCGGTCGGTGGGCCTCGCGGTGGAGGCGGACGACGCCGAGGCCGCCGGGCGACTGGACGTGTCGGTGCCGACCTTCCGGCCGGACATCGTGCGCGAGGTCGACCTGATCGAGGAGGTCGCCCGCCTCGCGGGCCTCGAGCGGCTGCCGTCGACGTTGCCGCCGGGGCGCGCCGGAGGTCTGGAGCCCGCACAACTATTCGAGCGCCGCTTGCGCCGGACGCTCGCCGGGGTGGGGATGCGCGAGTCGTGGACCGGCTCGCTGACGAGCCCGGCCGACCTCGACGCGCTGCGCTTGCCTGCGGATCACCCCGCGCGCCGTGCCGTGCGGATCGCAAACCCGATGTCCGCAGAGGAGAGCGTGCTTCGGACGACGCTGTTGCCCAGCCTGTTGCGCGCCGCCGCACGAAACCTCGCGCACCGCGTTCCGGGCGTCGCGTTGTTCGAGCTCGCCAGGGTGTACGAGCCGACGGGGGAGCAGCTCCCGCAGGAGAGCCTCGTGCTGTCGGGCGTCATGACCGGCGACCGGAGACCGTCCATGTGGCGCGGGCCGGCCGCGCCGTGGGACTTCTTCGGCGCGAAGGGAGTCGTCGAGGCGGCGCTGGGGTCCCTCGGGCTCGGCCCGTTGTCGTTCAGCCCCGTCGACGGCATGCCCTGGCATCCGACGAGGGGGGCGATGGTCACGCTCGGCGATGCCCGCGCCGGCGTGCTGGGCGAGATCCATCCCGAG
Organism: Actinomycetota bacterium; assembly: GCA_036554505.1. GTDB lineage: Bacteria > Actinomycetota > CADDZG01 > CADDZG01 > WHSQ01 > DATBND01. Next base: position 3,727 of record DATBND010000233.1, read on the forward strand.
ATCTGCCGCCACTGGGACGTGCTCGAAGGCACGGTCGCGTTCGAGCTCGCGTTCGGGCAGCTGCTACGCGCCGCCGCCGGCGGGCGCGAGCGCGCCGCGGACCTGCCTCGCTATCCGGCGACGTTCATCGATCTCGCCGTGGTCGTGGACGAGAGCGTGGCGGCTGCCGACGTCGAGGCCGCGATCCGGCGCGCGGGCGAGCCGGAGCTCACGTCCGTTCGCCTCTTCGACCTCTACCGCGGCGAGCAGATCGAGGCGGGCAAGAAGAGCCTCGCGTACGCGCTCGAGCTGCGCTCGCCCGACCGGACGCTGGCGGAGGACGACGCGACCCGTGTGCGTGGGCGGATAGTCGCCGAGCTGGAGCACGCGGTGAACGGCCGCCTTCGCACCTAGCCCCGGGAGGTCACCATGGCGCGCAGCTTTCTCTCGATCGACGACCTCACCGAGGACGAGCTCGTCCGGATTCTCGACGACTCCGACGCGGTCAAGAAGAAGCCGTCCAAGCTGGCCGGAAAGCTCGAGGGCAAGCAGATCGCCCTGTTGCTCGAGAAACCCTCGACGCGCACACGCATCTCGTTCGAGGCTGCGATCGTGGCGCTCGGCGCGCATCCGATCGTCTTGCGCGCAGACGAGCTCCAGCTCGGCCGCGGCGAGACCGTCGAGGACACCGGGCGAGTGCTCGGACGCTACGTCGACGCGATCGTCGTGAGGACGTTCGGCCAGGACCGCGTCGAGGAGCTCGCGCGATCGTCGGGGGTGCCGGTTGTCAACGCGCTGACCGATTACTCGCATCCGTGCCAGGCGCTTGCCGACCTCCAGACCATCCGCGCACAGAAGGGGAGCCTCGACGGGATCGCGCTCGCCTACGTCGGTGACGGCAACAACGTCGCCCACTCGTTGATGTTCGCGGGGGCCAAGGCCGGGATGGACGTGCGAGTCGCATCCCCGGCCGGGTTCGAGCCTCTCGCCTCGGTCACGGCCCGCGCGACCGAGATCGCGGCGCGCACCGGCGGCAAGGTCGGCGTTGGCAACGTGGTCGCCGAGGCGGCGTCCGGAGCCGACGTCCTCTACACCGACGTGTGGGCGAGCATGGGCCAGGAGGGCGAGAGCGAGTCCCGCTCCGAGGCGTTCGCGCGCTACCAGCTCAATGCCGACGTCCTCGACCTCGCGAAGGACGACGCGATCGTCATGCACTGTCTGCCCGCCCACCGCGGCGAGGAGATAACCGCCGAGGTGCTCGACGGCCCGCAA
>DATBND010000295.1:0-1957 GCA_036554505.1 Actinomycetota bacterium
CGGCCCTCACTGGTGCATTCCTCCGTGCCACGTCGCCGACGGCGCGGCCTTGTTCGAGGCGACGAGAGCGATGGGTCTCGAAGGCGTGGTGGCAAAGAGTATGGACTCTCGTTACCGGCCGGGTCTGCGCTCGAAGAGTTGGATCAAGACGAAGCATTTCCAGCGTCGCTCCTTCGCGCTGCTCGGGTGGTTGCCGCCCGAGCAATGGCGGGGCGATCGCGGGTGCGTGGTGCTCGGGCTTCGGACCGGCGAGGACATCGCGGTTGCAGGTGTAGTCGAGTCCGGTTACGGAAGAGATCTCGTCGACGAGCTTCCCGAGATGACGCGGCCCCAGCTCGACACGCTGCGCGCGCCCGGGCGAGTCTGGACCGGACCGGATCCGATAGTCGGCGAGGTCAAGTTCCTGGAATGGAGTGCCGCCGGCGGACTGCGTCACGCGACCGTCGAGTCGTGGGGCTAGCCTGTGTCCATGAAGATCGGAGTCGGTCTGCCCAACCCCATCCCCGGGACCACGGGGGAGACGCTCGTCGAGTGGGCGAGGAAGGCAGATGAGCTCGGGTTCTCCAGCCTGGCGACGATCGATCGGATCGTCTATCCGAGCTATGAATCCCTAGTCGCGCTCGGCGCGGCCGCCGCGGTGACGACGCGGATCGGCCTGTTGACGAACGTCCTCCTTGCTCCGACGCGCGCCACGGCGCTGTTGGCGAAAGGGACAGCGAGCGTCGATCGCCTCTCGGGCGGGCGGCTGACGTTGGGCCTCGGCGTCGGCGGCCGCGAGGATGACTTCACCGCCGTCGACAAGCCGATGCGCGGGAGGGGCAAGCGATTCGATCGCCAGCTCGAAGAGATGCACGAGCTGTGGGCCGGCAAGACGCTGTCGGATACGAAGCAGGCATCGGTGCCCTCACCGGGCCGCCCCGTCCCGATCTTGATCGGGGGAGGGTCCGACGTTACGCCCCTACGAGTGGCGCGCTGGGGCATCGGCTACACCGCAGGCGGAGGCCCTCCCGACAGTCTCCCCCCGATGGTCGAACGCGTCGGTAAAGCGTGGGCAGATGCCGGGCGTGAGGGCACGCCGAAGATCGTCGCCCTCACGTATTACGCGCTCGGTCCGGACGCCGAGGCCGGCGCGCACGGCTACATCACCGACTATTACGCGATGTTCGGCGACTTCGCGAAGCAGATGGCGAGTTTGGTCCCCAAGAGCCCGGACGCGATCAGAGCGGTGGCCCGGCAGTTCGAGGATGCCGGTGCCGACGAGCTGATCCTCGACCCGACCATCGCGTCGCTCGACCAGCTCGACCGCCTCGCCGACGCAGTCCTCTAGCCGCCCTGCCGCCTACGCGTCGGGGGCGACGCTCCCACGAGACGCGGGTGGTCGATGGCGGGGCAGCGATCCATGACGACGTCGAGTCCGGCGTCGCCGGCGCGCCGTGCCGCGGCCTCGTCTATGACGCCGAGCTGCATCCAAACGGCCTTGGCCCCGATCGCGATCGCCTCGTCTACGTGGGTCCCGGCCTGATCCGCCCGCCTGAAGATGTCGACCACGTCGATCGGGCCGGGCACCGACCCGAGGTCCGGATAGCACGGAGCCCCCTCGATGCACATGGTCTCGTTCGGGTTCACACAGACCACGTCGTAGCCCTGGGCGATGAGGAAGCGGGCCACGCCGTAGCTGGGGCGCCGGGGATCGGCCGAGCAGCCGACCACGGCGAACCTCCGGTAGGAGCGCAAGATCTTCTCTGCCACCGCCGGCTCGCTGAACGTCACGCCCCGATGATCGCACCGATCAGGGCAAGCCAATCACCAGTCGACTATCCGACATTTAGTGAGTCATCTAGCCCGGCCGCCGGAAAGCGGCGTGGCGGGCCCCTGTATCATCCCGTTTCAGGCCCCCTTAGCTCAGTCGGCAGAGCGTCTCCATGGTAAGGAGAAGGTCCACGGTTCGATTCCGTGA
>DATBND010000239.1:0-1546 GCA_036554505.1 Actinomycetota bacterium
GGGTGCATGAGGTACACGCTGCACCGCATGCACCGCATGCACCGCATGCACCGCATGCACCGCATGCACCGCATGCACCGCAGCTTTTTCACAGGTAGGTATGGGTGCGCGCCACGGGTCCTAGGCCGCGCTCGGGTCCTCCGGCCCCTCCTCGGGAGGCTTCGGCGCACGCGCCCCCGGCCCGACCGCCGACGCGAGCACGCTTGCGTTCGGTAGTCGGACGGGACCTTGCGCGGTGACGAGGCTCACGTAATAGAGGCTGATCTCGGACACGGTCCCCTCGTACTCGCCGCCGAGCGGGCCGGAGCGAAGCACGACGCTGTCGCCAACGGCGAACGGTCGGACGATCAACAGGACTATGCCCGCGAAGAAGTTGCCGAGCGTCTGTTGCGCGGCGATACCGATGACTACTCCGGTGAGCGCGCCTCCGAGGAGCAGCCCCCCGAGAGGCACCTCGAGCGCGCCGAGGATGGCGAGCAACACGAGGACGTAGCCGATGGTCTTTACGAGGAGGCTGAGCGGCGCGCCGCGGCGATCATCGAGGTGCTGCTCGGTCGCCTTTCGCACCGCGGTCGAGAACTGCGCGACGGAGGCGATGCCGAACAGCGCGACGACGCCGGCGCCCGACAGGGCTACGACGATCTCGGCCGCCGTCGCCTCGCTCTTTTCCGCCCCTCGCCCCTCGTCCCGAAGCTGCCCGAACTGCGACGCGACGACGAGTCCGGCGAGCGCGATCAGCGCGGCCACGATCGCCCGCACGAGATAAGGGCGGGCGCGGCGGATCGGCGAGGTGTCCATGGGACGGCAGGCTAAACCGCGCCGCCCGCCCCCACCCCCGGCGCGGGGCGGGGACGAGTTGCCCCCGGCTCGGGAGTACCGTTGACCTGCCGATCGTTCGTCGCAGGTCCCCTCGTGTCAGGGGTGACCCCGCAGGAACCGGGGCGAATCGGGCGAAAGTGGACACTGAGGGCCCGGCATCCCACGACCGGCCACGACGAAGTGGGGGAACTCGATGCGTCGCACGAAGATCGCAATCGCCGTCCTGACCGCAGCGGTGTTGCTCGTGACCGCGACGAGCATCGCCGGCGCACGACGTCGAGCAGTTCCGGCGCTTCCGGCGGATACCGCCGCGGCGGCTCAGTCGGCCGTGCCGCGCGCCCCGCTTGCGAAAGTAAAGGGCAAGGTGCCGATCAAGTTCGGGAGCGGCAACGTCGTCGACGTCCAGCGGCTGGGGGCCGAGCCCGAGCTCAAGATCGACAGCCAGGGCAACGTCTACACGACCGCTCCGATCGGCGTGCAGTACGCGCAATCGTTCCTGTGGAAGTCGGAGGACGGCGGCCTGTCCTACGACCTGTTGCGAGGCGCGCCGTTGATCCAACGGCCCAACCCGGGGGCCGGATCGGGCGACGCGACGATCGCGTTTCTCCCACCGGCGAACGGTGGCAAGTCTGACGCGCTCGTGTGGTCCGACCTCGTGAACCTCACGGGCTTGCAGAACGCGGCGACGTTCGACGGCGGCAACACCTTTCCGCCCGAGTACTGGAAC
>DATBND010000357.1:0-16901 GCA_036554505.1 Actinomycetota bacterium
GATCGGCGGCAACTGGTACGTCGACGGCGACCACGATCGGGTGGAGATCGTCCCTCGGCGGCGCGTAGTGACAACGGCCGTGAAGGAGCTCGAGCGCGGCTACGGGCGCGACGACGTCACCGACATCGTCGCGGTCGTGGACGAGGGTCCCATCGGGCGGATGGACTCCAACCTCCAGAGGCTCTACCTAGCCGCGCGCGCGGCCACGGACGACCTCTTTATCGTCATGACGGCGACCGGCTCACAGGCCGCCCCAGGCAACGCCGTCGCCGCCTCGGACGTCGTGTCTCAGGTGGAAGACGCGATCCCTGGGCGGGCCTCGGTGGTGCAGGCCGCTGCGCCCGGCGGGCTGTATCTCGATCAAGCGGCGCTGGCGCGGGAGAAGATCTCGGATGACGCGATCATTGCCGCGTTGGAGGACGTGCGCTCGGACGATGGCAGGAGGCTCATGGACCAGGTGTTCCCCGCCCTCGCGGTGTCTTTCGCCAGGTACTGCTGATGGCCGACATCGCGCAGCGCCTTCCCGGCACTCGACCGACTGCCATTTGGCGCAACGGGGTGTTCGCCGTCGCGGGCCTCGTCACGCTCGGCCTCGTCCTTCACTTCTCCGGTCCCGAGCGCATCGCCGGCCTGCAGAACTTTCTCCTGATCTTCAACTCGCTGCTTCTGGAAGCGATGCCGTTCATCCTTCTCGGAGCGATCGTCTCGGGGGTCATCGAGGTCTTCGTTCCGTCCAGCGCGTTCGATCGGCTGACGAAGCTTCCTAGGGCGCTCCAGTTGCCGGCCGCCGGCGTCGCCGGCTTCGCGTTTCCCGTATGCGATTGCGGATCGGTTCCGGTCGCTCGTCGCCTCGCCAAGAAAGGCTTGGCTCCCGCCGCCGCGGTGACGTTCATGCTGGCCGCCCCGATCCTCAATCCGATCGTGGTCGCGTCGACGTTCGTCGCGTATCGCGGCCGAGAGCTCATGTGGCCCATGGTGTTGGGCCGTATCGGTCTCGGCCTCGTCACGGCGATAGCCGTGGGGTGGGTCGTAGGCGACCGCACGAAGGACCAGCTGTTGCAGGCGGCGCGTCCCGACGAGCACGAGCACAATCACGGTTACGGGGGCTCGAGGTGGTCCGCGCTCTTCGGCCACATCGCAAACGACTTCCTCTTCATGGGCCGATATCTCGTACTCGGAGCACTCGTCGCGGCGGCGCTGCAGACGTTCGTCCCGCAGTCGGTTCTCGGCTCGATCGCGGACACTCCAGTCGTCAGCTTGCTCGCGATGATGACGCTGGCAGCGATGCTTTCGATCTGCTCGGAGTCCGACGCGTTCGTCGCCGCGTCGTTCGTGCAATTCGGTTTCGCCGGCCAGCTCGCGTTCCTTGCGTTCGGTCCGATGGTCGACATGAAGCTCGGGTTCCTCTACTCGGGCACGTTCAGCCCCGCGTTCTTCCGGACGGTTGCGCTTGTGGTCGGCGGGATGACACTGGCGGGGACGCTGTGGATCGAGGTGTTTCTCGGATGAGCGCGGACCTCTCGCTCACACGCGTCGGCCCCGCTTCGAGCGGTAAGCGTGTGAGCCCCGCGCGACTCGCCGGCGCCGTCGCGATCGGGGCGTGGGCGGGACTCTTCTGGTTCGTCCTGCTGTCGGAACGCACCACCCTGTACCTGGGCTCGCGGACGCATTGGGTCGTCCCCGTGGGAGCGATCTTGTTGACGGTGGTCTTCGCCGGGCGGCTCGCATCTGTGCGGGTCGCGCGGGTCGAACCGATCCGGCCGCGCGACTCGTGGACGCTCGCCGTGATCGCGCTCCCCGTCGTCGTGCTGCTGTCGCTACCCGCGGCGTCGTTGGGCACGTTCGCCGTCGCCCGGCGCGCGTCGCTCTCGTCCAGTGGCTTCTCGGGAGGAGACACCCTGCCGGCCACGGGTGACTTGTCGTTCGTCCACGTCGGGGGCGCGCTCATCAGCGAGGAGTCGATGAAAGCGCTCGTTGCGCGTGCGGGAAGCACGTCGTCGTTCACGGGGTTCGTCGATCGTCGTCCCGGCGAGCCCGCCGACGAGTTCCTCCTATCGCGCTTCCTGATCTCGTGCTGTGTCGCGGACGCGCTGAGCATCCAGGTGCGCGTCGTGAACGCCCCGCCGGGCGAGTTCAAGCCCGACGACTGGGTGCGCGCCACCGGCAAGCTCTATCCGCTCGGCCGCGAGGTGATCCTGGACGCGAGAGAGGTCATGAAGGTCCCCAAGCCCGAGCACCCCTATCTGAGCCCATGAGAGCGCGCGTGGTGTTCCTCGTCGTCGCTTGCATTGCGGCCGCCGGAGGCGTAGCCCAAGCTGACGCGGACCTGGTGCGCGATCCCGACGACACGAGCGGGCGCCTTGACGTGCGCTACATCCGTCACGGCCACGGAACCGAGATGCGCCTCTTGAGACACCGCATCTCGACGCGCAGCGAATGGAGGAACCGACTTCTACGTCGCAGGGGGGCGGGCCGGATCTATCTCTTGTTCAGCACGCGCCGGGGGGACTGTGCCGAGCTCCGCATGCGGCTCGCCCGTAGGAACGGCGAGCTACGAGCGGCCCTTCAGTCCTACGACCCCATCGGCTGCGGTCCCTACGACGACTTCGGTGGGCAGAGCAACTTCCAACGGGTCGACGCCGAGATCGAACGACGCCGGGGGACGGATCTCATCGTCACGTTCCCGAGACGCGAGCTGGGCCGCGGCGTAGAAGAATACAAGTGGTCTGTGTGGACGGAGCTGAAATCGCGCCGATGTGAGCGTCGCTGCACCGACTTCGCGCCCGACGAGGGGGGCGCCCGACACGGCGTGCTGCTCCACGATCTCGACGGCTAGGCGCGCGATCGATCAGGGTTTCTTATAGATCGAGACGTGCGACGTCGAATCGGACGTGAACGGCTGTCTGCGCCATCCGCCGAAACGATCGAGCAGACGCAGCCCCGCGAGTCGCGCCATGAGGTCGAGCTCCGACGGGTACGCGTAACGGATCACGACGGGATAGAGCTCGTTACCCGACTCCTTTATGACGACATGAAGGCTCTCGCTGCGCTGGTTCACGGGATCGTGGCGCGTCGTCTCGAGCTCGACGGAGTTCCGTGTAATCCGATCCACGCCGATGCGTTGGTGACGGTCGAAGCGAGCGATGTCCGGCCAGAAGCACTCGATGACGAAGACGCCTCCGGCGCTGAGGTGCTCGGCGACGTTCGCTAAGCACCGCACCTGATCCTCCTGCGTCGTAAGAGCAAACAGCGTGTTGAACACGAGATAGACCAGTGGGTACTCCCCGTATACCGGGACGTCGGCGAAGTCGCCCATCGTGACCGGGACATCGGCACCGCCGGGCTTGGCGCGTAGCTGCTCCACCATCGCTTCCGAGATGTCGACGCCGTGGACCTCGATGCCGCGCTCTATGAGCGGCAAGGCGATTCGACCGGTGCCGATCGCGAGCTCGAGCGCGGGCCCGCCCTGGGCGAGGTCGGCGAGGAGGTCCGCCGTGCCTTCGACATCGAAGAGCTCTCCGTAGAGCTCGTCGTAGATCGGCGCGATCCGATCGCCGTAAGTGGACGCGTCGTAGCCTTCCATCGGCACAGTCTCGCCGCCCGCTGAGGGGTCCGACAACCCCCGTTTCGAAGGGCCCTCGTGCTACCCTCCGGATGCCTGCGGGAGCCGCTATGCCCGGCCTCCGCAGTGGGTCTGACCTGGGGGTTCGTGCGGAAAAAGCGGGCCCGGCAGGCGTTAGCTGGGAGGCGAATCGGATGGGCTTGAGGATCTTCGGCGCGCTCGTGGCCGCCGTCCTCGTGTCGTTCGCGCTGCTCCGCTACCGACGCGGCCTGCTGCGCCGCGGGGAGATCATCCTCGTGGCGCTCGTGTCCGGCGCGCTGACGGTCGTCGCGATCGCACCGGATCTGGTCGACCCCGTGCTCGGCGCGTTGGGCTTCCACCCGGGCAACGAGCGACGCATCATCGGCTTGCTCGTGCTGTCGAACCTGTTCACTTTGGGACTCGTCTTCCGCGGCGTCAGCCGCGACGACCAACTAAGCAACGAGATCGGTGACCTCGTCGACTACGTCGCTCTTCAGCGACTGCGCGAGTCGGGATGGGAGCCCGTGAGAGGCGCGTGCGCGGTCGTCATTCCCGCGCATAACGAGGCCGACAACCTTCCGGCCGTCCTCGGTCAGATGCCCGACGAGGTCGAGGGCCTGCCCATCGTTCCGATCGTCGTGGCGGACGGATGCACGGATGCTACGGAAGCAGTCGCGTCCAATCTCGGCGCGACCGTCATCCGGCGCGATCTTCGACGTGGCTCTGGCGCGGCGGTGCGATTGGGTTACGAGGCCGCCCTGCAAGAAGGCGCACGCGTGATCGTCACGATCGACGCCGACGGACAGCACGATCCCAAAGAGATGGCGACGCTGGTCTCGCCTCTGCTCGAGGGCCGCGCCGACATGGTCCAGGGATCGCGCGTGCTGGGTTCGTTCGAGGTGGAGTCGAGCGTGCGCATGTACGGCGTGAAAGTGTTCGCCCGTCTGCTCAGCACGCTCGGCCGTACAAAGATCACCGACCCGTCGACGGGGTACCGCGCCGTGACGGCATCGGCTTTGCGCCGTCTCGACCTTCGCCAGGACCAGTTCTACGTGTCGGAGGTGATCCTCGACGCATCGCGCAAGGGCCTCGAGGTCATCGAGGTCCCGATAACGCTGCGGAAGCGCGCGTCCGGCACGACTAAGAAGCCGACGAGCCTCCGCTACGCATGGGGATTCAGCAAGGCGATAGTACGCACCTGGCTCCGTTAGCCTTATCGGTATGAGCTGGCACGGAACCGTCGAAGGCATCTATCTCGCGTCCAACGCGGCCGAACCTCTCGTCGAGATCGACAAGGTCAAGTTGGTCGTCGGCCTCGGGCTCGAGGGAGACCGCTACTTCCATAAGCGCGGGACGTTCTCGAAGAAGCCAAAGCCGGGCCGCGAGGTAACGCTGATCGAGGCGGAGGCGATCGAGGCCGTGCAGACGAACTACGGACTCGACGTCACGCCCGCGGACGCGCGTCGCAACATCGTCACGCGCGGCGTGCCGTTGAACCATCTCGTCGGCCGGCGCTTCACGGTCGGCGATGCGACACTGATCGGGATCCGGTTGTGTGAGCCGTGCACGCACCTGACGAAACTGGTGAGCGGCGACTTCCGCAAAGCGTTGGTGCACCGCGGAGGGTTGCGCGCCGAAGTTCTCGAGGGGGCCGAGATCCACAGAGGCGACGTGCTGCGTCCGACCGACCCGCATGAACCCGCGGCATTGCGTACAGGTTCGGGTGTGATTCCGTAGCGCCCCAGAATGTGACGGCGGCAGACTGATGGGCAGGCACGTGCAATTAGTGTGGCTACGTGGGGAGACGTCGCAGACGCTTACACGCATTTATCTCGTACGTCCGCGAGGATCTCCCCAACGGGTCGAATTCGGGAACAGGATTACACCGAGCCCAGTAGACGGATTCACCAGCCCCGCCCGCTATCAGCAACTCGATGGTGATTACGAGGGATTCACCGGGGACTTCAACGGAGACGGCCACGACGATACGTTGTGGTTGACAGCCTAGCGAACCTCGTCCCGCGGACCCGCAACATTCGGCGCTGGGCCATGTCTGCGACCTTCAAAGCACATGGAGCAAGCCGCCTGTCCGGGTGGGACACACATGAAGCAAGATTGGGCCCCCGAAGGTCGTTGCCTCTGCGCGGACGCGAATCCGGAGACGCCGCTGAGCGAGTCGATGCTCTTGCTGTAATTCATGAAGCCGTCGGCGAGCGTCGGTTCCCGCAACGGGCATGTACCTAGAGCTTTTGAGAATGCCTCCCATCGAACCGGCTCCCTTCCCCGTCGCAAGTCGCCCCTCCGTCGGCTCTCGTGGTCGAACTATGGCAGCGTGCTAGCGCGGATCTGTCGGGTCAGGGCATTCGGATTTCGATTCGAGACAGAGCCGGCTCACGCGCACGGACTGGCCCGCTGTAAGCGGTGGCAAACGGCCTGAGCTTCTCCCCCTACCATTTCGCCTCGACACGGCGGAGCGGAGCGCGCACAGTGCGGTGCGGCAAGAGAGGGGCGGGGATGAGCTGGCGTTGGGTTGATGCAGAGAACATCGAAGGCCAGATTCGAGAGTTGCCGTCGAAGTACATGGCCTTCGCCATCGAGCGTTACACCAACACGGCGCTACTGCTCAACGCCAACCAGGTGGCACGTCGTCACTACCAGAGCCGCGATGATCCCGTAAACCTGAGCACGACGATGAACATCCCTCCAGATCTGCGACTCGATCCCGAAATCGATCGGGTCAAGGACCGAGCGGGCCTGATCGAGCATTACGGCGATCCTGCTATCCAAGGCATCGCATCCGATTACTTGGTCTCGACCGTCGCCACGCTGGACGCCTTTTGTGAGGATATCTATCGGTTGTTCGTAACGCTGAAAGCACCCGACATGGACTCGACGGAGGCGGACAAGCTAGTTCGCTCCATCTGGTGGCGCGATACGTTCCGCCGATTTCTCGAGGATGAGGTCGGCCTGCGGAAACCCGCCAACCGACTCTCGAGCATTCAACTCGTGCTGGATCGGTACCAAGAGTGGCGAGCGGCCCGACACGCGATCCTGCACGGACGTGGTCAAGTCAGGCCGGCGACGATGAGCCGGTTGGCGCGCGCGCGAAAGCGGCTGCAGGCCATCCCCAGCGCGGTGACAATCTTCGACCTCGGGTTCGTCTCCGGATCGGATATCCGACCGGATTATTGGATGATCCTCGTGCTCAGGAAATGGTCGTACGAATTCCTGGGGTATTGGAACGACGTGCTAAAGGACTGGAGGCCTGACTAACCGTTGTAGGTGTAGAACCGGGTTTCGCCGGCTGCTCGCTGGACCGTTCAGTCGGTGGCGGCGGTGACCAGGTAGTCCTCGGAGTCGTCGTCCCAGCGCATGTCGACGAGGCCCTTCGCGGTCGCCGCCTTCACGAACTGAAGGAATCCTCCGTACCCGTAGTCCTTCTCCGAGAATTTGCGCTCGCGTTTGCGAAGCTCGTTCTTCAAGCCCGAGAGTTGCGGCGACCCGTTCTGGGACTCGAGCTCGGACACGACCTTTCGCAACAGGTCGAACGCCTTGCCCTCGCCCTTTCCCGCGGTTGGTATCGAGACGGTCGGATCGCCGGTCGCGCCCGTCTTCAGCTCGACCACGCCCATCGAGTCGAGATGCTGCATGAGCTCCCCCCACGTACGGAACCCGTAGTCACCTTCGGAGAAGGTCGGATCCTTGCGGAGGATGACCCGCTTGATCATCGACGACAGCACCACCCCGTCGCTCGAGCGCTGCAGCCCCGTCAACGTGCGCAAGACCAGCCGGGACAGCGCGGCGAGGTCCGAGACGGGCTCGCCCGCCTCCTCGACTTCCTCGGCATCGCGCTCTCGCCGGCGGCGCGGGCGGGCGGTGCGCCCCGACCCCGGACCGAGCAAGCGCTCGTAGAAGAGGAACTCGTCGCACGCACCGGGCAAGAGCTCGGACGTCGATCCCTCCACGCCGACGCCGATGACCTTCCGGTTCAACTCACGCAGCTTGAGGACCAGCGGCGTGAAGTCGGAATCGCCCGATGCGACGACGAACGTCGTGAGGAACGAGCGCTCGAACGCTAGCTCGAGGGCGTCGACGGCGAGCTTGATGTCCGCTGCGTTCTTTCGAACCATGCCCGTGCGCTGCGGGATCTCGATCATCTCGATGCGCTGGGCGACGAGACCCTGCCGATCGTTCGCGAACAGGTTCCAGTCCGCATACGCGCGCCTGATGACGACCCGGCCGCGTTCGGAGAGCGCGTCCATGATCACGCCGACGTCCAGCGATCCGCCGCGATCGCGCGCACCGATCGCGAGGTTCTCGTAGTCGAGAAAGAGCGCGATTCGTTCCTCGGTTGCGTCCATGGCTAGCTCCCCTTCGCAGTCTCGAGCGAATCGACCGAGCCGATGTCGGCCGGCTCTTTCCCGTCCAGCACGATCTCCTCGACGTAAGGCGGCCCGTCGATCACCCTCACGCCCACGCGGCCCTCGGCAAGCGCGACTACCGCGTCGCCGGCAAGCTCCCGTCGCCACCCGTGAAGGAGACGATGACGGCGCTCGTCCGGGTCCCCGGCGACCACGTCGGCGAGAAGGGCCTCGAGCTCTCCGCGCGTCGCGACGAGCTCGGTGGCGATCCCGGCCGCCTCACAACGCGACCGAACGATTGCGTCCGCAAGCCCGGAGATCATCCGCGCCTTTACCTGTGCCCCACGCGGCGGCATCGCCCCGGTTGCTATCGGCGGCGCGTTCCGACCTCGCTCGATCGCTTGCAGGATGTCGCGCGCCGAGCGCTCCGCCTCCTTGCTGTTGATGCCTCTGATCTTCTTCAGCGCTTCGAGCGATGACGGCGAGCGGCGCGCGATCTCTACGAGCGTCGGGTCCTTGACGATCCACCCGCGCGGAAGGTCCCGTCGGACCGCGGCCTCCTCGCGCCAGCGCGCGACCTCGCGCAACATGGCCGCCTGCCTGCCGCTGAGCGATCCTCGACCGGCCACCTTGCGCCACGCGTCATCGAGCTTGAGCTCGTAGGACGCAGGATCGGACAGCGCCGTCATCTCCTCCTCGGCCCATTCCGAGCGGTCGAGCTCGTGCAACCGGCCCTCGATCTTGTCGACGAGCGGAAGCAGGTAGCGCACGTCGTCGGCCGCGTAACGAAGCTGTGCCTCGGTCAACGGCCGCTGGCACCAGTCCGTGTAGGCCTCCCCCTTGACGAGCGTCTCGCCGAGGGCGAGCTCCACCAACCGACCGTACGAGAGCGACGATCCGTATCCGGCAAAGCCGGCGGCGAGCTGCACGTCGTAGACGTTCTTGGGCACGACGTCTAGCTGGTCGTGGAAGATCTCGAGGTCCTGGCGGCCCGCATGCACGACGACCTGAACGGACGGAGACGCAAGCACGTCGGACAGCGGCCGAAGATCGAGGTCGGCGAGCGGATCGAGGAGCCAGATACCCTCCGACGACCCGACCTGGATCAGACAGAGCCGCGGGTGATACGTCTTCTCGCGCAGGAACTCGGTGTCGATCCCGATTCGGGGCTCACCCGCGAGTCGCTCGACCGCGCCCTCGAGCTCGGCCGTCGTCGTGACGAGCTTCATATGAGAAGCCTCCGCAATGCGACGGTCAACTAGCGGGGAGCCCGAGCTCGCGGGCGATCAAGATGCGCATGACCTCCGACGTGCCTTCGCCGATCTCGAGGATCTTGGAGTCGCGGAAGTGACGGCACACCGGGAACTCCTCGATGTAGCCGTAGCCACCGTGGATCTGCACCGCCTCCCGCGCGACGTCGACGGCGATCCCGGACGCGTACAGCTTGGCCATCGCGGCCTCCTTCTTGTACGGCCGCCCAACCTCTTTGAGCCATGCAGCGCGGTAGTAGGCCTGACGCGCCAGCTCCACCTGGGTCGCCATGTCCGCGAGCTTGAACTGGATCGCCTGGAAGGAGCCGATCGTCTTCCCAAACGCGCTGCGCTCGTCGACGTACTTCAAACACTCGTCGAGACAGCCCTGGGCGAGCCCGACGGCGAGGGCCGCGATGGCGATGCGCCCGTCGTCGAGGATCTTGAGGAAGTTACGAAAGCCCTCGCCGCGCTCGCCGAGCAGGTTGGCCTCGGGAACACGGCAATCGTTGAAGCTCAGCTCGTGCGTATCGGAATGCCACCACCCCATCTTCCGATACGACTTGCCGACGTCGAAGCCGGGCGTGCCGTTCGGGATCACGATCGCGGAGATCTCTTTGTGTCCGTTCACGGCGGTCACCGCGGTGACGGTGACGAACGACGTGATCGGCGTGCCGGAGTTCGTTATGAACGACTTCGAGCCGTTCACGATCCACTCGCCGCCCTCGAGGCGGGCGCTGGTCCGCGTCGCGCCCGCATCCGAGCCGCCCCCCGGCTCCGTCAGCCCGAACCCGGCCAGGGCGTCGCCCGCCGCCAGCGGAGGCAGGAGCTCGCGCCGTTGCTCCTCCGTGCCGAAGCGATACACCGGCATCGACCCGAGACCGACCGCGGCCTCCAGCGTGATCGCCAGGGACGAGTCCACCCGTGCGATCTCCTCGATCGCGAGGCACAGCGTCAGGAAGTCCGCGCCCGACCCCCCGTATTCCTCCGGGAACGGAAGGCCGAACAGGCCCAGCTCGCCCATCTGCTTGACGGCATCCATCGGGAGCTCGTGCTCCTCGTCCCAACGCTCGGCGTTCGGGCGTATGACGTCGTCGACGAAGCCTCGAACCGTCTTTACGAAGTCCTGCTGCTCGGGCGCGAGATCGAAGTCCATCGGGCCAGACTATGTGAACAGCTTGGGGAGCTTCGCCTTTGCGCTCAACGCGCCGTGGACCTTGAGCTTGCGCTTCAAGAGAGCCCAGCGCGGATCGGTGCGGCCGACAGCGATCTTCGCCATCTCGGCAACCGACGCCTCGAGGCGGAGGGCGGCGTTGTCGACCTTTCCAAGCTTCGCCTCCGCATGTCCGTTCGCCACGACGAGATGCCACGGCTCTGCGTCGATGAAGTCCCATTGGATGGGCCCGCCGAGCGAGCGCGCGACGTCGAGGTCCATCGAACGCGCCATGCCCTGGAACAGGATCTCGAGAGCCTCACGGTTGAGCTGTGGCTCGCGCCGGTCGTCCCCGATCACGCCGGCCTCGATGAGGACCCACGTCTGCCGCGCGCGCTCCTCGTAGCTCTGTGTCGCGTCCAGACGTCTGAAGATGCCGATCTCCGACGGCTCGATGCCGAGACGCTTGAGCTTCGTCTCGAACGAACGCAGGCCGAACGCGTAGATCTCCTCGAGCGTGAAGTCGAAGCACTCCGCGTACGAGTGGTCGTAGTTGGGCGGTACGAACACTCCGACCGACCACTGCAACGCACGGTCGAACATCTCGATGGTCGCCGCGCGGCACTCGGTCGACGAACGGATCAGGTCCCCGAGGAACTTGATGCCGAACGCGACGTGCCGGGACTCGTCGCGCGAGACGTTGGCGATGCCGGCGGTGAATCCCGGAAGGATCTCGAACTTCTCGACGTAGCGTTGGATGAAGTGCTGCCCGGGAATGGCCAATAGTCCCTCGACGATGATGTGGTACAGCGCGACCGACTGGGCCAGCAGCGCGCGGTCCTTTGGCTTCTTGCGGAGCGCCTCGGTCACGCGGTCCAGCTCCCCGAAGACCTGGCGGAACCCCCACGTGAGGTGCCGGTCGACCGCCTGCAGCGTCGAGGCCGTGTCGTGGCCCTGGCTCGCGACCTCACGCATGAAGCGATCGAAGAAGACGTGGTGGCGCGCCTCGTCCACGATCTGCGTGGTGAGAAAGATGCTCTGTGGGAAGTCGGGGGCGGCGTCGAGGACCGGGGTCAAGGTCCGGGCGACGGCCTCCTCGCCGACGAGGAACATCGCGTAGTTCCACAGCGCCGACTCCCGCTGCCGGTCGTCGAGCTTCGTCTCCCAGTGCTCTTTGTCGACCGAGAAGTCGATCCCCGTCGCGCTCCAGTTGTTCTCCTCCCAGAGCCGGTAGAGGCGTTCGTAGGAGATGGGCTCGGGCTTTGGGGCGCCGGGGACGCGGCCGCCGCCTGCGTCGACGTCGGCAAAAGGTTCTTCGGGTCGGCTGGACATGTCGGGAGCCTCCTGGAGATTGGGTTTCAAGTATCCTCCCTCATGGAAAAATTGACTCAGCAGTCAAGTTTTGGCGCGCAGCGCCGGCACCGAGAGCGACGGGAGCCCTCGGCAGGACTAAGGAGGAGAAGGTGGACTTCGCACTGACCGAGGAGCAGACCGAGCTCAAGAAGTGGGCGCACGAGTTCGCCGAGAAGGAGATCCGCCCGGTAGCCCCCGAGTACGACGAGTCCGAGGAGTTCCCGTGGCCGGTGTTGTCGAAGGCGGCCGAGGCCGGCCTCTATTCGATGGACATCTATCTGCAGTCCCAGGCCGACCCGACCGGCATGACGCTTCCGATCGTCATGGAGGAGACGTTCTGGGGATGCGCGGGCATCGGCCTTGCGATCTTCGGGACGGGGCTGCCACTGTCCGCGCTCGCAAGCGTCGGCACGCAGGAGCAGCTGATCGAGTGGGCCCCGAAGATGTTCGGGACCGTCGAGGACCCGAAGGTCGGCGCGTTCGCGGTGACCGAGCCTCAAGCGGGCTCTGACGTCCGCTCGTTGCGCACGCGCGCTGTGCGCGACGGCGACGAGTGGGTTCTCAACGGGACGAAGGTGTTCATCACTAACGGCCAACACGCGAGCGTGTACATCGTCGTGGCGACCGTCGATCCCGAGCTCGGCCACCGCGGGCAGGCGTCGTTCATCATCTCGCGCGACGATCCCGGCATCCGCCCGGGCAAGAAAGAGAAGAAGCTCGGCATCCGCGCATCCGACACCTCCGAGGTCATCCTCGAGGACTGCCGCATCCCGATCGACCGGGTGCTCGGCGGAATGGAGCGCCTCGAGAAGAAGCTCGACAAAGCGCGCAAGGGCGAGGCGACGGGACGGTCGTCCGCAGCGCTCCGGACGTTCGAGATCACCCGTCCGTCGGTCGCGATCCAGGCGGTCGGCATCGCGCGCGCGGCCCTCGAGTTCGCCATCGACTACGCGAAGGACCGCAAGGCGTTCGGCGTCCCGATCGCGGAGCACCAGTCGATCCAGAACCATCTCGCCGACATGGCGGTCGACGTGGAGTGCTCGCGCCTTATCGTCTACAAGGCCGCGTGGATGGCGGCCAGCGGCCAGCCGTTCACGAAGGCAGAAGGCTCGATGTCGAAGCTGAAGGGAGCGGAGACCGCGGTCAGCGTGACCGAGCGCGCCGTCCAGGTCCTCGGCGGCTACGGCTACATCAAGGACTTCCCGGTCGAGAAGTGGTACCGGGACTCGAAGATCTACACGATCTTCGAGGGCACGTCCGAGATCCAGCGCATGGTCATCGCCAGGGCGCTGACCTCGTAGCGACCATCGGTTCGTCGCGCTTGCGCTCGCAACCCTCGTAGCGCTCGCCGTAGAAGCACCTGTCTCTGCCCGGGCCTCCATAGAGCTTGTCGGGACCCGAGTAGTTCTCCTGCCGGTCACCGTTCAACCTGTCGTCTCCGGCACCGCCGTAGATGTCGTCGGCACCGCCCAGGCCGTAAAGGTCGTCGTCCCCGCCCTTCCCTCGCAAGACGTCGTGGCCGTCGTTGTTCTTTTCGTCGAAGGAATCCGAGCCGCCGAGAAAGTTGTCGTTGCGGTCGCCGATCAGGACGTCCGCGAACAGTGACCCACTGACGCCTCTGACCTTCTTCAAGACGTCGTTACCCCATCCGGTCGCTCGTCGGGCGGCGAGATCGACGCGCACGCCACGCGGCGCGTCGCCATACGACACTCCCGCGCCACCGCGCCCGCCGAGGACGACGTCGTCACCGCCCGCCGGCAGGAGGTAGTCGCCTCCCCCTCGTGCTCGAAGGACGTCCGCCCCCTTGTTCCCGAACATCTCGTCGCGCCCGTTACTCCCGTAGAG
Source organism: Actinomycetota bacterium (assembly GCA_036554505.1). Lineage (GTDB taxonomy): Bacteria > Actinomycetota > CADDZG01 > CADDZG01 > WHSQ01 > DATBND01. The sequence goes on from DATBND010000357.1 coordinate 13,546, forward strand.
AACGTCGTCGCCTGCTCCGCCGAATAGCTGGTCGAAGAGGTCGAGACAACTGCTCGCGTCGTCACACGGCTTCTGCGTGTAGGTGATGCCCGCGACCAACCTGTCGTCGCCCCGGCCGCCGAGGAGCTCGTCGGCGTTCGCATTCCCGCGCAGCACGTCACCGCCGCGGTCGCCGCAGATGTAATCCCGCCGGCCGCGCCCGGTGATCTCGTCGTCGCCTCCCAGCCCGACGATCACGTCCCTCTGAGGTGTCCCCTCGAGGACGTCGTCGCCCTCGGTCCCGATTATCGTGGCCTGGAGGCCCCAGCAATCATGCGGCGACTGCGCGCCCGAGGGATCAACCACGAGCAGTCCGAACGCAAGTGTCAGCGAGGTGAGGAGTGCGAGACGACGCATGTCACTCGCCGGCGCGTTTCTCGCAGGCCTCGTAGTGCTCCCCGTAGAAGCACCGGTCGGTCCCGGCTCCCCCGAACAGGCGGTCGGGACCGGGCCGGTCCTTCGTGTCGTCGCCGTTCATGAAGTCGTCGCCGCGTCCCCCGTACATGTCGTCGGCGCCTCCGAATCCGAACATGTAGTCCTCACCGCGACGCCCGCGCAACACATCGTCGCCGCCCTCGCTGAGCCCGTCCTCGATCGCGTACAGGGAGTTGTCGTGCTCGTCGCCCACGAGGACGTCGGAATAGACCGAACCGGAGACGTTCTCGACGCTTTGTAAGACGTCTCGCCCCCACCCGGCAGCGCGGCCCTCGGCAAGGGACACACGCACGGGCCGCGGCGCGCTCGTGAACGTGATCGAGTCATTGCCCGGGCCGGCGCGGACGACGTCGTCGCCCCCGTCGCCGTCGATCGAATCCTCACGGTTCTTCCCGACGATGCGGTCGTCGCCGTTTCCTCCGTGCAGCGAGTCTGGGCTCGGGCTGCCGATCAGGACGTCGGCGCCGGGGCCCCCCGCGAGGACGTCCCACAGGAACGCGCACGCGGCCGGCGCCGCGGGCCCGCCACCCGTGTCGTCGCACCGACCCTGGCGCACCTTCTGCTTGCCTGCGAACAAGGAGTCGTCGCCGCCTCCTCCGTAGAGGGAGTCCGCCTTGTTGTTGCCGTGCAGGACGTCGTTGCCCTTGCCGCCGCAGATGACGTCGCCCTTCCCGCGTCCGGTGATCCGGTCGTCACCTGCGAGCCCGGCGATGACGTCGTTCTTGCGCGTGCCGCGGATCACGTCGTCTCCGGGAGTTCCCGTCTTCGTGACCCGGTATCCGCCGCAACGACGCGTCTGCTTGGCTTTTCCCGGTACGGGCACGAGCAGCGCGGCAACGAGCCCGACGATCAGCAAGCACGCGCGCATTCGCATGCAACGACCTTAGGCCGCCGGCGGATTTAGGCGATCAAGAGAGCTCGGCCGGCCTCACGTGGATCGTCATCGTCTCTCCATGGCGGTAGACGGTCAGCGGGATCCGGCGGCCGATCACGCCGACGTCCATCATCCGCTGCAGGTCGTCCGCGCCGGCGACCTCGACCCCGTTGACCTCGAGGATGAGGTCCTCGGAGCGCAAGCCGGCCTTCTCGGCAGGGCTTCCCGTAAGTACTTGGACGACCTCGACACCGCGCTCTCGCCCGATTGCCCGCGCCAGCTTGGGCGGCAACGGCCGCGGCCCTCCCGCGACACCGAGGTAGGCGCGTCGAACCCTTCCGTCCGCCATCAACGCCGAGATGATCTGCCGCATCGCGTCGTTGATCGGAACCGCGAGCCCAAGTCCCTGGCCGACGCCGGGCCCGATCAGCGCGGTGTTGATTCCGACGACGCGACCGAAGCCGTCGGCGAGCGCTCCGCCCGAGTTGCCCGGATGGAGAGCCGCATCCGTCTGGATGACGTTCTCGACGAAGCGCGTGGCGGAGCCCGATTGCGTCGCGAACGACCTGTCGAGCGCGCTGACCACGCCCGCGGTGACCGACCCCGAGAACCCGAGCGGGTTCCCTATCGCAACGACGAGCTGGCCGACCTTCAGGCGCGCCGCATCACCTAGAGGAGCCGGGATGAAGTCGTCGCCCGACGCTCGGATCACAGCCATGTCGGACAGCGGGTCGGTTCCGACTATCTCGATCCCGACCTCTCGCCCGTCGACGAACGTCGCTGTGCCGCGATCGGCGTCCTGCACGACGTGAGCAGAGGTGAGCATGAAACCGTCCGGAGTGATCACCACGCCGCTCCCGCTGCCCTCCATGCTGCGACGGCCGCGGATGCGTTTGACGACGCCGAGACTGGCGACCGATCGGCCAAGTCGCTCTGCCACCGTCGTCACGACGTTGGAGTACGCGTCGAGGGCTTCGTGCTCGGAGGGAATGTCTTGTGCAGGGAGGGTCCGCGTCGGCTGGGGGCCGAGCGGAGAGTCCACGAATTCGAGATCCATCGCGCCTAGGAGGGGGTCGGGCCTTCGGCGCGCGCGGTCTCCACGTGCACGAGAGCGTCCTTGAGCTTGTCGATCCACTCCTGCTGGTTGTCGCGCACGAGCCGCACACACCACGCGAGCGCGTGGCTTCGGCTTCGCGCCACCCCTGCTTCGACGAGCGTGTCGAGCACCTCGCGTTCCTTGATTCGCAGGCGCGTCATGACGGGCATCGCGACGGTCGTGAACAACCGCCTCTCTCCGCCGCACTCGGCCCCCCACGAGACCTTCCGACGGAACCGCCGCTGCGCCTCCTGGGCGACGCGCATGCGCTGCTCGCGGGTGTCCTCCCGCCACCCCTGGATGCGGGATTCGCGCGCCTCGGCCGCGGCCCCCGCGGACGATCCGCTGGGGAGCTCGACGTCGGGCAACGACCCCACGACGAGGATCTCCTCGCGGTCGACGGTGACCTCGGCCGGGCCGGTGAACCAGCCGTCGGGCAGTCGCCCGGCGAACCACGCTCCGACCTGCTCTTTCACGCCTGTGTCGACTCCGACGCCCATGCCTTCCTCCTGGCCCTTATCGTAATGGTGATTACATCATTACACAGCAACTCACTCGTACGAGACAGGCTTTCCTCTCGGCGGACGGGTTCGGCGCGCTGAAACCAGCGGCCGGTGATCCGGGCCGCGACGGTTCATCCGGCGATCTGTCGCGCATGGACCAACGGATCGCCTGGATCGTCTGGCGACTGCGGGAAGAGACGACGCGCGCCGTCCTTGGCGATCAGCTCGGGCGGATCGTGATCCTCAGCTTCGTGCGGCCATCACACTCGGCGAACATGTTGACCTGACCGTTGGCCTCCCCCCGCTCGAAGAAGATCTCTGCGTCGTCCTCTTCTTGCTCGTCACCCACGACGTCCCAGCCCGAGCCCTCGAATGCCTCCAGATACTCGGGGAACGCCTCCTCGAGGTC
>DATBND010000371.1:0-3941 GCA_036554505.1 Actinomycetota bacterium
GCACTCGAAGACCGGGTGCGACGGCGCGACGCTCCTGGACGAGAGCGCCGCGCGCATCGAACGCCGGCTTTCGCTCGAGCGATCCGGGGCGACGGCCACCGCCGGCGCGCGCCTGTCCGGCCGCATCGTCGCGGGCCTGCCCCTCGCGATCGTGCCGCTACTCCCGGCCGTGGGTGCGTCTCTCGTCGATCGTCGGGGCGCGCTCTTGCTCGTGTGCGGAGCCGCGCTGCTGCTCGCCGGCGCGGCGTGGATCGGACGGCTCGCCCCGCGTCCGCTGGGTGTCGACGATGCGGCCGATATCGCTCGGCTCCTTGCGGCCGCTTTCGATGCGGGGCTGGACGCGAGCCAGGGCGTCGCCCTGTGCGCTCGTTCGGTCACGAAAGCCGCGCGCGTCCACCTCGATGGTTGCGGTCGTGCAGTTGCGCTCGGGCTGTCGTGGGGGTCCGCGTTCGCGCGTTCGACGGACGCGGGGTTGAGGGAGCTCGGCGCGGTGGTCGTGCGCGCCGAGCGTCTGGGCACCCCGGCCTCGGCCGCGCTGCGCGCGTTCGCCGAGGTCCGGAGGCGTGAACGTGAGGACGAATTCGAACGAGCCGCCCGTCGCGCGCCGGTGCTCATGGTGCTTCCCCTGACGACGTGCATCCTGCCTGCGTACGTCTTGCTCGCCGTCGGTCCGATCCTGCGTGGGCTCTCGTCGACCTCGTGAGGTGCGAGGCTTTCGGCGATGCGCCGCCTGACTCTCGTCTTCGTCGTCCTCGCCCTGGTCACCACCGCGTGCTACGGATCGGACGAGCCTCCGCGTGAAGCCGGTTCGGCCCTCGGCAAGGGAACCGTCCTCATCGACACCCCCGGCGACAGCGTGCTCATGTACGTGGTCGTAGCGGAGACCGAGTCGCAACGTTCGACGGCGTGGAGGACGCGGACGGCCGTGCCGCGTGACGAGGGGACCGTGTTCCTCTTCTTCGAGGCGCGCGATGACGTGTCGTGGCTGCAGAACAGCGCGATCGCGCGGTCGGTGGCGTTGTTCGACTCCGACGGCGAGATCGTGCGAATCGTCGACGTCGAGGCGTGTCCGACCGGCGATGCGGACTGCGCCCCGCCCGATCCCGGGGTCGAGTATCGGGGGGCGCTCGTGGTCGAGACGGGCGAGCTCGCGCGGCTCGGCGTGTTCGAGGGTGACGACGTCGAAGTGATCCCCGGAAGCGAGTAGCGCGCACCACAACGCGCCGCCCCGCCATTGCATGTGATGGCGTCGCCGGTCGACCGACCGGCCGTCTCTCGAACCAGGAGGTCCATGTGCGCCGTCTCGCGTTGACCGTCAATCGTGAAGCAGGCCAGACCACGGCCGAGTACGCGCTGGTCTTGCTCGTGGCCGGAGTCGTCGTGGGGGTTCTCGCGGCGTTCGTGAAGTCCGGGGGTCTGGACAACCTCTTCCAGACGATCGTCGGGCAGCTGGTCGACCGGGCCCGTGGCTGACCACCCGTCGTGTGCCGCGCGCCAGCGCGGGCAAGCCACCGTCGAGCTCGCGTTGTGCGTGCCCGTGCTCGCGTTCTTGGCCGCCGTCCTCGTCCAGATCGGGCTGGTGGCCGCGATGCAGACGCGCGTCTGGCACGCGGCGCGCGAGGCCGCTCGGGTCGCGGTCGTCGATCCCGACGAAGAGGCCGCCGAGGCCGCAGTGCGCTCGGCCGGTGTGCACGACTTCGACCTCAAGATCGAGCCCGGCGAGTCGGGACGCCGAATGGGAGAGCCGCTGACGGTGTCGCTCATGGCACATCAGACCGGCGGCGTGCCACTCGTGTCGGCTATCTTCGAGCGCGTCACGTTGCGCGCGCAGGCGAGCATGCGAATCGAGCAGCCATGAGTCTCGTCGCCGTCGCGCTCTCGCTCGCGATCACGATCGGGCTCGGACACGCGACAGCTCTTCTCGGGAAGTCGGCGCAGCGCGAGGCGCGGGCGCAGACCGCGGCGGATGCGGCGGCCCTTGCCGCGGTTGCCGAGTCGGCCCCCGGAGGGGGCCGGGACCCGTCCGCGTCCGCAATCACTTACGCCGAGCTCAACCACGCGCGCGTCGTCGAATGCCTATGCGCGCTCGGCGACACCGCCATGCAGGTGAGCGTGTACCTCGACGGGGCGTCGGCGACCGCTCGGGCCGTCCTCGACCCGGAGGCGCTGCAGCCATTGGTCGCGAGCCTCGACGCGCGTGGATTGGACCCACGACTCGAACGCGCGGTCACCCGGCTCCTCGTGGCCGGGCGGGGCGCCGTCCGCGTGGTGTCGGGGTGGCGCTCCACGGCCGAACAATCGCGGTTGTGGTCGGAGGCGCTGGTCAAGTACGGGAGCCCCGAGGCTGCCGACGACTGGGTCGCGCCGCCCGGCTCCTCGATGCACGAGCGCGGACTCGCGGTCGACCTCGGCGGTGACGTCGGGCTTGCCTCCCGGCTGATCGACGAGCTCGGCCTTCCGCTGTGGCGGCCGCTTGCGAACGAGCCGTGGCACTTCGAGCTCGCCGGGTCCAGGGGCTGATGTACGCCCACTAGGATCGGCGGCTATCCGTCACGAAAGGGATCGCCGTGGTCGACCAACCGCCGCATCGCCTGGCGAGCACGCTGGAAGAGCGCCTCCAGGAGCTCGAGACCGAGTTCCATCGCGCTTATTGGGATTCGCAGGTGGACGCGTCCGAGGCCAACGAACGTCGCCGTGCCGAGCTCGAGCTCGAGGTCCGGAGGTTCAAGGGCGACCCGGAGAGGCTCGCCGCGATCAACGCGGCGCTCGACGAGCAGCTTTACGACCCGGTTCTGCGTCGCCAGCTCGAGGTGCTGCGGCTGTCGCTGACGGGGAACCAGATGGACGAAGAGCAACGAGCCCGGATGGTCGAGCTGTCGAGCTCGGTCGAAGGGGACTTCGCCGCGTTCCGCCCCGAGGTCGACGGCCGCCGCGTAAACGACAACGACATCCTCGACATCCTGCGCGACTCCGACGACGACGGTCGTCGCCGCGAGGCGTGGTGCGCATCGAAGGAGATCGGCTCCCACGTCGCCGAGCGCGTGAGAGAGATCGTGCGTGTTCGTAACCAGGCGGCGCACGACCTCGGCTATGGCGACTACTACCTCATGTCACTCGACCTGCAGGAGCTCGACGCCGAATGGCTATTCGAGATCCTCGGCGAGCTCGAGAGCCTGACCGACGAGCCGTTCAAACGGTGGAAAGCAGACCTCGACGAGCGCCTGAGCGCGCGCTTCGGCGTGTCGGAGCTCCTGCCGTGGCACTACGCCGATCCGTTCTTCCAGCAGCTCCCGCCCGACGGTCGCGTCGACCTCGACGATCTGTTCGAGGGCGCCGACGCGGGCGATCTCGCTCGTCGGACGTTCGAGTCATGGGGCATCGACATCGACCCGGTGCTCGTGGCGAGCGACTTGTTTCCTCGAGAGGGCAAGTGCCAGCACGCGTTCTGCCTCGACGTCGACCGCTCGGGCGGGGACGTGAGGATCCTCGCCAATGTCGTGCCGGGCGAACGCTGGGTGGAGGTCATGCTCCACGAGTCCGGCCACGCGGCGTACGACGTCTCGATCTCTCCCACACTTCCGTACACCGTGCGCCGCGCCGCGCACACCTTTGTGACCGAGGCCGTCGCGATCCTGTCCGGCCGCCTCGTGCGCGATCCGCAGTGGCTGACGTCGATCGCAGCGCGTGACGAACAAGCGGTCGCGTCGTTGTCCGACCAGCTGCACGCGGCGAACGCGACGCAGAGCTTGCTCTTTGCTCGGTGGGGTCTGGTGATGGCGCACTTCGAGCGCGACCTGTATGCGGACCCCGAGGCCGACCTCGACGCGCGCTGGTACGAGCTCGTCGAGCGGTTGCAGTCGATCGCTCCGCCGCCTAAGGCCGCCCTAAAGCGGGGACAGTGGGCCTCGAAGATCCACCTCGCGGTCGCGCCGGTCTACTAC
>DATBND010000390.1:0-15979 GCA_036554505.1 Actinomycetota bacterium
AGGCCCGTGGCGGAGTACGACCGCTCCGGCGGACGGTGCGCGGTCACCGGCGGGTTCGTCTACCGCGGATCGCGCTACTCCGGGATACACGGCGACTACTTCTACATCGACTTCTGCAACGGCGAGCTCTTCAGCTTCGACGCCGCGACGGCGACCGGCACGCCCGGCCCGGCGCGCACCGTCGCCACCTTTCCCGGACGTCAGATAAGCACCTTCGGAGAGGGCTCCGACCGCGAGATCTACGCCGCCGACATCGCGAACGGGACGATCTACCGGCTCCAGGGGTTCAAGGGACCGAAGCCTCTGTGACGACGTAGTAGTCGAGGTCGAGCCCGGAGACGTTCACGGTTCGGTGCTCGCATTCGACGTCGTTTTCGACCTGAGCGAACGCGGACGGAGTCAGCAGGACGTCGCCGAGGTTGCCGATGTCCTCTCCTAGCTTGCTCGCGAGGTTGACCTCGGTGCCGTAGATCGACTCGTTCTCCACGTTGAGGATCGAGCCGTGCCCGATCCCGATCGACGCGTACAGCTCCTTGTCGGACGGGAGGATGACGTTCGCCGACTCCAGGCTGCCCGTGATCTGGCGGCTCGCAGCGATCGCCTGATTCACCGAGTCGAAGAGGCACGTGAGGTTGTCGTGCTCGGCGCGCACGACGAGGCCACCGTTCTCCTGCACGACCGGCGTGACGAGTCGCTGCATCTGGTTGATGCTCAACAAGAACGAGATGAGGTTTCCCTGTTGCGTGGCGCGGGTGAAGCCGCTCATGTCGAGCACCACGACCGACCGCTCTTGCTGGAACATCTCCTCGATGCGCGCGGTCACGTCGTCGATCCGCTCGGGGTGTTCGCCGAGCTCGTCGAGGAGCTTCATCAGGTTGCTCTTGGTGTTCAGCTCGGCCAGGGGCTCTTCCGGCATCGAGCGACCCTACTAGCGGGGGAGGGACGAGAGCGGGTCGGGGACAAAAGTAAGGTGGGGCCATGGCTGGCAAGCGGATCTTGATTTGCGACGACGACCCGGTGATCCTCCGGCTGCTCCAGGTCAACCTCGAGCTCGAGGGCTACGAGGTCCTGCAGGCGCACAACGGCGAGGAGGCCGTCGAAGTGGCGACCGCCCAGGTCCCCGACCTCGTGATCCTAGACATCATGATGCCGCGCCTGGACGGCTATCAGACGGCCGAGCGACTCAAGTCCCAGGATGGCACGAAGGAGATCCCGATCGTGTTCGTGTCGGCCAAGGCGCAACAGTCCGACATCGAGAAGGGGAAGTCGTACGGCGTCGCCGACTATCTGACGAAGCCGTTCGACCCGACGGACTTGCTCGACATCGTCGATCGTCTAGTGGGCTGACGCCCATGGTGACCGACGAGCTCAAGGAGCTGGTCCGCGCCGCGCTCGAGGCGGCCGACTCGGACGGCGCGCCCCTCGTAGTCGGCACTGCCGAGATCGAGCTCGAACGCCCACGGCGGCGTGAGCACGGGGATTGGTCGACCAACGTCGCTATGAAGGTCGCCAAGAAGAATGACGCCAACCCGCGCGCGATTGCCCAGGCGATCGCCGATCGAATCGACACGTCCGGGATCGTCGCGAGCGTCGAGATCGCCGGCCCCGGCTTCCTCAACTTCAGGCTCGCGCCGCGGTGGCTGGCCGACGTGGTCCGCCGCGCGGTGACGGCCGGCCCTGCGTTCGGCTGGGTCGTCCGCCCCGACGGTGACGCGGTCAACGTCGAGTTCGTGTCGTCGAACCCCACCGGGCCCGTAAACGTCGTCAGCGGCCGGCACGCGGCGGTCGGGGACGCGCTCGCCAACCTCTTCGCCGCGACCGGCCACCGCGTGACTCGCGAGTTCTACGTGAACGACGCAGGACGCCAGGTGGATCTCTTCGCGCAATCCGTCGCCGCGCGCTACGCCGGCCTGTTTGGGGTCGAAGAGCCCGTGCCGGAGGACGGTTATCACGGCGATTACGTCGCCGACCTTGCGGCAGAGCTGAAGGACGAGCTCGACGACGCATATCTCGAGCTGAGCCCCCACGAGCGCGCCGCCACGCTCCGTCCGAAGGCGCTCGAGAAGATGCTTGCAGCCATGAAGGAATCGCTCGAGCGGTTCGGGACGCGCCACGACCTGTGGTTCTCCGAGAACCGGCTGCACGCGTCGGGCGCCATCGATCACGCGCTGGCCCGCCTTGCAAAGCGGGGCAAGACCTACGAGAAGGACGGCGCGGTCTGGTTCCGTTCGACCGACTTCGGCGACGACAAGGACCGCGTGCTGGTCCGCGCGAACGGCGAGCCCACGTACACCGCGTCCGACGTCGCGTACCTGCTCGACAAGTTCGAGCGCGGGTTCGACCGGCTCGTCTATCTATGGGGCGCCGATCATCACGGAACGGTCGTGCGTCTGCGTGCCGCTGCCGACGCCCTCGGCTACGACCACGAGCGCGTCGAAGTGCCGCTCGTGCAGGTCGTGACGCTGACGCGCGGGGGGAGCGCGGTCAAGGCATCGAAGCGAGCCGGGGTCATCGTCCCGCTCGACGAGCTCGTCGACGAGGTCGGCGCGGACGCGGCTCGCTACACGTTCCTGACGCGATCGGTGGATTCGCCGCTCGAGTTCGACGTCGAGCTCGCGAAGCAGCAGGCTCCCGAGAACCCCGTGTACTACGTGCAGTACGCGCATGCGCGCATCTGCTCGATCCTGCGGAGGGCGGAGGAGGAGGGCCAGTCGTTCGATCCGGCCGCGGCCCCGCTCGATCGTCTGGAGCACCCGAGCGAGGACGAGCTCATGCGCAAGCTTGCGAGCTACGAGGAGGTCTTGCCCGAGGCGTGCGCGCTGCGCGCACCGCAGCGGATCGCGCGTTATGCAGAAGAGCTGGCGGCGACGTTCACGGCGTTCTACCGAGACTGCCGCGTGATAACGGACGACGCGGGACTGACGAGCGCCCGTCTGACGTTGTGCGTCGCGACGAAGAGCGGCATAGCGAGCGCGCTCGCGATCCTCGGGGTGACCGCTCCGGAGAGGATGTGAGGCCGTGAGCCTGGAGTTCCTTCAGTTGGACGTGTTCGCCGATCGCCCGTATACCGGCAACCCTCTCGCGGTCTTCCCGGATGCGGCCGAGCTCACTGCCGCGCAGATGCAGGCGATAGCGCGCGAGATGAACCTGTCCGAGACGACGTTCGTGACCGAGGTGGCCGAGGACTCGTACACGATGCGCGTGTTCACGCCCGCGGAGGAGCTTCCGTTCGCGGGGCACCCGACCATCGGCACCGCGTGGGCCCTGCGGCATCTCGCGCGGCTAAGCGGGGACGAGGTCACCCAGACGACCGAGGTGGGGCCGACGAAGGTTGCGGTCGAGGACGACCGCGCGTCGTTGGAGCGGACGGGCACGGCCGATCCCGCGTCGCCCGGCGAGCTCGGCGAGGACCCGGTCGCGATCGCCACCGCGTTGGGACTCGAGGCCGGTGACGTCGGCCTCAACGCCACCGTTCTCGGAGGAACCGGGCCACTCGATCCCGCCTACTCCGATGCCGGGATCAGGACGTTGATGGTCCCTCTGCGCGACCTCGGCGTGCTGGAGCGCGCCGTGCCGCGCCCCGACCTCCTCGCCGAGATAGCGAAGGGCGCGTACTGCTTCACCGCCATCGGCCCCGGCCAGCTGCGCTCGCGCGGGTTCTTCCCCGGTTTCGGTGTGCCGGAGGACCCGGGGACCGGGATGGCCGCCGCCGCGCTCGGCATCTTCCTCGCCGACCGGCTCGGCGATCTCGAAGCCGAGGTGGTGCAAGGAGTCGAGATGGGCAGGCCTTGCCGGATGGCCGTCACGGGGACCGCGGACGGGACCGTGCGCGTCGGCGGACGCTGCGAGCTGATCTTCACAGGCCGTCTCGACCGGCTGCCTTAACCTCGCGCGATGAAGGAGATCCTTCCCGACGGCGCAGAGACGTCGACCGGCGGCCACCTCGTCGTCGGCGGATGCGACGTCGTCGAGCTCGCCGCGCGCTACGGCACGCCGCTGGTGGTCATGGACCGGGCGACGTTCGAGGCCCGCGCGCGCGCGTTCGCGGACGCGGTGGGGGCCGAGCACGTGTACTACGCAGGCAAGTCCTTCCTGTGTGTCGCGGTCTGTGAGCTCCTCGCCGGTCTCGGGCTCGGCCTCGACGTCTGCACCGGCGGCGAGCTCACGACCGCGTTGGCGGCCGGTTTCCCCGCCGACCGGATCCTCTTCCACGGGAACAACAAGTCGCTCGATGAGCTGAAGATGGCGCGCGACGCCGGCGTCGGTCGGGTGGTCGTCGACTCGTTCGAGGAGATGGACCGGATCGCGGAGGCGGGCCTGAAGACGCGCCTTCTCATCCGCGTCACCCCCGGCGTCGAGGCCCACACGCACGAGTTCGTGCAGACTGGCCAGGAGGACTCCAAGTTCGGGTTCACCCTCGCCGACGGCGTGGCGCGCGACGCGGTCAAGAAGGCGATGGAGGTGCCGGGCTGCAAGCTCGTCGGCTTGCACGCGCACATCGGCTCTCAGATCTTCGAGATGGCCGCGTTCGAGCTCGCGGCCCGGCGCGTCGCCGCCTTCGCGGCGCAGGCGCGCGACGACCTCGGCCTGGAGGTCGAGGAGCTGAACCTCGGCGGGGGCCTCGGGATCGCGCACACCGTCGACGAGATGACTCCCGCGCCGCGCGCGTCGGTCGAAAGGATCCACCGTGCGGTCGAGGACGAGTTCGGCGCGCACGGGATGCCGGCGCCGGCGCTCTTCGTCGAGCCCGGCCGCGCGATCGTCGGTTCGAGCGCCGTCACCGTCTACACGATCGGAACGGTCAAGACGATCCCGGGAGTCCGTACCTACGTGTCGGTCGACGGCGGGATGTCCGACAACATCCGTCCCGCGCTGTACGGCGCGCGTTACGAGGCCTTTCTCGCGAATCGCATGAACGCGCCGGTCGGCCCGCGCGTCACGGTGTCGGGCAAGCACTGCGAGTCGGGCGACGTCCTGATCAAGGAGGTACATCTTCCCGACGACGCGGCCCCCGGCGACCTGCTCTGCATCCCAGCCACCGGCGCGTACACGTACTCGATGGCCAACAACTACAACCACGTCCCGCGCCCGGCCGTCGTGTTGGTGTCAGACGGCGCTGCGACGGAGATCGTGGCGCGCGAGACCTACGACGACCTCCTCCGGCTCGACCGCCGCCTCGACGGCTCTGTCGTCCCCTAAAAAAGATCGGGGCTAGCGAGCCTCGAGCTCCTTCTTGCGCGCCGCCATCCGGTCGCCGAGCTCGTCCAGCTCTTTCTTCGAGAAAACGTCGTGTGCCTTCTTGAACATGTCGTCCTCTTCTTCCTCGATGTGGTGCTCGATGTTCTCTTTCATCACGGAGAACTTCGCACCCCACCTCTCGTCCTCGACCGGGGTCTCTCCCAACTCGCCCATGATCTGGTCGACGACGTGGTGCTCCTCGTACCCCTCGAGAACCACCTCTTTGGCCTTGGGGTGCTCCTTGAGAGCGGGATAGAAGATCTCTTCCTCGATGGCCTCGTGGACCTCCATCTCGGACCTGATCTTCGAGTAGAGCTCGGTTCGTGTCTTGACCGCGTTCTCGGTCGTATCGTCCCCTCTTTCGAGGAGCTTCTTGACCTTTTTGTGATCCACTTCGAGCAGTTCGATGGCGTTGGGCATCCAGCCCTCCCTTGGTAGGTGGTTGCGTGGAGGGTTCCCGACGAGGCGCCTCTTCACACCGGCTCCCCGGCGCATCACCCCGGCTAGCCGCGGCGCGGCCGCACCCGCAGGACCTCGAAGCCTCTGTTCATGTCGTTGATGTAGACGTGGCCGTTGCGGAACTGCGACGAGTACGCGATCGCGTCCTCGGGTGCGTAATAGGCCGTCTCGCGCGGGGCCGCCGGATCGGAGAGATTGATCAGGCTCGTCCCGCCCGTGAACCACGGCATGACCAGGTTCCCGTTCGGCGTGAAGCTGAACTGATGCGACGTGCACCACGTCTCGACCCACGTCGCCTCGTTCCCGACCCCGGGCTCGCCGCGCGGCGGTGAGAACTTGCCGAGCAAGGCCGGCGCGGCCGGATCGGAGATGTCGTAGGTCCAGAACGCGCCCGTAGGGCTCTGTCCGGTGACGCATTCGTGCGCGACGAAGGCCTCGTCGTTCACCACGAGCGTCTTTCCGTCGGGGCTCGCCTGCGCGTAGTGCGGGTACTGGATCGCGGGATTCACGATGTGCGCGATCGTCACCGGCGCCAGCGGGTCGGACACGTCCCACACCTGCACCTCGGTCAGGCCCGCGCAGAAGGCGAGTTGACTCTCCTTCGTGATGCGGAACGAGACGTCATGACACCCGTTGGGATTGTTCGAGTACGTGGCGACGACCTCGGGACGACGCGGGTTCGAGACGTCGACGATCTGCTCCGGCCCTCCCGCGTACGCGAGGCCGCCGGGAGAGACGTACACGATGGGCTTCCCGGGGTAGGCGGTGATCGTGTGCGAGCTCGGCACCTCCACGTGGCCGAGGACGCGCGGCCGGCGCGGATTCGACACGTCGACCGTGACCATCCCCTGGCCCGGCGCGCAGCGGTTCTCGTGATACCCGAGCGCGACCAGCCCCGGCTCTATCGCGACGACGTCGTTGTCGTTGCCGGGACAGTGGAGGAACCCGACCAGCCGCGGCTTGGACCGGACGATGTCGAAGATGCGGATCCCGCCCTGGTCCAGGCTCTCGCCGCGCTCGAGGTGACCGTCCATCTGGGTCGCATACGCGTAACGACCGGAGAATGCGATCTCGGTCCCTCCGACGTAGGGGAAACGGGCGACCACGCTGGGGTGATCCGGCGGGATCTCCTGGCCCGCGGCGGCCCGTGCCGCGCCCGTCACGACCACGAGCAGGGCGGCTACTGCCGCGCCGAGTCGACGTCTCATACCTCACGGTTCTGCGCTGCGGGCCCCCGTTCCTGCGTTTGTGTTGTCCGCGGCACCGCCGGCGGGGGAAACGGCTGATAGGTCACGTCCCCGGAGTTCCCGTAAAATTGCTAATTCTGGTAGGCGAGGAGCAGGGATGGAGAATCTGGGCGGCATCGTGGCAGGCGGCCTTATCGGTGCGGTCGTACCTGTTTTGTTTGGGTTGCTTGGGTTCGCTCGCCTCTCCGGCAAGATCGAAGAGCGCGTCAACAATTTGAAGGAAGCTGTCGACCGGTTCCAAGGACAGTTTGACGCGATGAACAGGACGTTGGTCAACCTCACCGAGCGCATCGCCAAGCAGGAAGCGGAGCACGGCCTCTCCTGAAAGGCGGTCTCAGGCCTCCCTTTAGGCCCGCATCCAACCTTTATCCCCAACCCCACTCGACGCCACTCCGCAGGGGCGCGAACCGTGACCGACCTGGTCTGAAGACATCGGTTCGGCTCGCCCTGTTACCCCTGATGTCCCGATTCGTACCTATTCAGCGACTACGAGGCCGGTCCCGCGGGGGGACGCCTCACCGACGGATACGGAGGTGCGGATAGATGAAGAGGTCGGGGACGAGAAGCTGGCTCGGAGCGGCGGCGGTGGTGTGCATCGTCGTGGCCTACGCCGTTGTGGCGGCGGGGCCGGCGGGGGCCGCAGGCGCCCAGGCCTCCGAAGACGCGCCGAAGCAGCAGCGCGAGAGCGTCACCATCGGAAAGAACAACGAGTTCAACCCCGCCAACGGAGTGCGGTCGGGAAGCGGCACCAAGAGCGATCCGTTCGTCATCTCGGGCTGGGAGATCGACACGATCCGGATCCACGACACGAACAAGTACGTCGTCATCCGTGACAACGTCGTGACCGGGACCCTGGTCCTCGACTGGATCGGCGACCGCGTCACGGTCGTGAACAACACGGTTCAGGACCTGCGCGTCAACCAGAACGTCGAGCGCACGGGTGACATGACGAGCGGACTGATCGCGCACAACACGTTCGGCGTCGTCGGCCAGCTCCGCCACTGGGACGGCATCTTCGAGCACAACACCGTCGGGACCCCCGGCGAGATGGAGATCCCGTTCTTCCTCAACGAGGCGGTGAACTTCGACGGCTTCAACGGCGGCATCTTCCGGAACAACACCGTCTACGGGTACGTGAACGCGACCCTGCACGGCCACCACCACAGCTCCGGCTTCGGAAGCCACAGTCACGACCACGCGTACACGCCTCCGAAGCCTGTGGAGGAGGGCCACGAGGGCCACGCGCACGCTGCGAAGGAGGACCCGAAGCCCGCGCACGAGGACATGGACCACACGGTCCGCTACCACCAGGTGTTCATCTCGAACAACAAGATCTACGCAGGTGGCCCGTACGCCCTTCGCTACACCGACCAGAACCATGCGGCGAACGACCGCACCGCGACGTCGGAGACGAACCCCGAGCTCAACAAGCCGCACGTCCACCACACGCAGATCCACATAACCGGCAACC
Source organism: Actinomycetota bacterium (assembly GCA_036554505.1). Lineage (GTDB taxonomy): Bacteria > Actinomycetota > CADDZG01 > CADDZG01 > WHSQ01 > DATBND01. Next base: position 8,416 of record DATBND010000390.1, read on the forward strand.
AGCTCTACGGCTCGGGCATCGCCGTCGACATCTTCAACGCCGACGATGAGCGTCACCTCGAGACCGCCCGGGGCCTCGTGCACATCGCCGACAACTCGATCTCGCTCGAGCGGGCCGACGCCGAGTTCTCGACTCTCCACGGCATCGCGATCAACGACGCGACGGACATCACGCTGCGAGTGGTCGGCAACTCGATCAAGCAGACCGCTGCGGACACGGACAACCTGACGCAGCTGCACAACTCGGACGCCGGGATCTGGCTGGGCCGGTTCGACCTCGGCAACCTGGAGATCGCCGACAACAGCGTCACCGACATGGCCTACGGCGTGTACGCCCGGGAGCTCTCCAAGACGGTCGACTGGTCGGTCTTCGGCCTGAAGACCAACCGGGTGGGCATGGACCTCTACTACGACAACAGCGTTCAGAACCAGCCGCGACGGAGTCCGTGACCGACCGCTTCCCCGACGGGTTTGCCCCCGTTCCGGGTTTTGGTAAGGATTGTCTTGCTTGTGTACAATTCGACCCAACCGGAACGGGGGGAAACCAGCCCCCCTTCACAAGGGGCATGAATAGCGGGATGGGAACGAGCGAATGACTCCCGAGCGGAGACGTGACTTCGAGCACCAATGGCCAGAGATCCAGTCCGGCCTGAAGTCTTTGCTATCGCGCAAGAAGGTCCCGGCCCTCGAACACGACGACTTGATCCAGGAGACCGCCCTTCGCCTCTATGGCATGTGGGGGCGCGTCGACCCGTCCCGCTCTCCGTGGCCGCTCGCCGTCACGATCGCGCTGAACCTCGTGCGCGACGGCGCTCGCCACCGCCCGATCAAGGAAGTCGCGTCGGCGGAAATCCCGGATCGCCCGGACCTCCACGAGGTCGAGCGCGCCGGCCTTGCACGCGTCGAGCTCGGCCGGGTGCGCGCCGCGCTCGGCGAGCTCAGCCCGTCGTACCGCTCGGCCTTGCTGGTCGAGGTGGGCGACGCGACGGCGCGTGCCGCGTCCGGCTCCGCGGCGCAGAAGATGACGCGTGTCCGGGCTCGTCGCAAGCTGGTGCAGCTCGTCGAGAAGGTGTCGGCGCTCCTGCCGCTGCGCCACCTCAAGTTCTGGCGCTCCAACTGGTTCACCGAGCTGGGTCAGTGGGTCGTGGGCGCGCGTGAAGGCCTCTTGGGCTCGATCCCGTGCATCGCATGCATCGCCGTCGGCGTCACCACCGTGATGGCGACGAACGTCGTTGCGCCGGCTCCTGCCGACGCGCTGCCGAGACCGGCCGGCGTGTCGTCGGTCGCCGAAGGCCCGTTCGGCGCCTCGCCGCGTCTGCTTCGCTCGGAGGTCGCAAAGGGAGACGCCGCCCGCCGCGCGGCCGCAACGACGACGGCTCGACGCGGTGGGACGAAGCTCGCCAAGGCGTCGTCCGGCGAGCACGGTGACTCGACCAGCGCGCCGTCGTCCACGCCGACGCTTCCGACCCCTCCGGAGGTGCCCTCGGGTGACGAGGAGCTGCCGATCGAGAACCCCGTGCCGGGCAACGGCGACAAGAACCTTCTCGACCACGCCCGCGAGGTAGCGACCGAGACCGTGGCCACGGTCACCTCCGCGCTGCCGGGCATCTAACCCTCGGCAACGCCCTAAGCTCGGAGCCATGGGCTCCCTTCCGGACGACCCGCGCCTGAAGGAATGGGTCGCGTGGCTCGAGCCCACGCGCTGGCCGACGATGATCGTCGACTCGGAATGGCGCCTCGTGTGGGTCTCCGACGAGCTGAAGGCTTTTTTGCGAGAGACCGACGAGGCCGAGCTGGGCTACGGCCTCCACGTGATGGAGGCCATGCTCACGAAGGCGTGGGTCAACGTCGTCACGCCCGAGAGCGCCCTGGCGATCATGACGGATCTCGGGAAGTTCATGGGCATCCACGAGGGCCGCCGGGAGGAGGTCGCCGGGCGGATCGGCGAGCCGTTCGCGTCGATCGTTCGGCAGATCGAGCCGGAGCCTCCTCCGCTGCTGACCTCGGGCCACTTCGACTACCTCGACGAGGGCGGCCCGCCCTACCGCGTGGACCTCGTCTCGCAGGTCGTCCACGACGAGAACGGGGAGCGCGTCGGCGCATGGGCGATCACCTGGATGGCCGTTCGGCCGAACCTGATGTCGCTGCTCGCGCGCGGCGACGAGGCGATGTACGAGCGGATGGCAAAGCTCGTCGAGCCCGGGCGCCGGCGAGCCGCCATCTTGTTCGCCGACCTTCAGGCGTCGGGCTCTCTGTCACGTCGCCTGCCGAGCTCCGCGTATTTCAGCCTCGTGCGTGACCTGACCACGACCGTAGACCGCGTGGTGGCGAAGTTCCTAGGGATAACGGGAAAGCACGCGGGCGACGGCGTAAGCGCGTACTTCATCGTCGACGATCTGGGGTCGCCGTCGGCGGCGGCGGCGGCCGCACTGCAAGCGGCCCACGAGATCGCGACCCGCGGGCGGGAGATCTTCGAAGGCGCGATCCCGGAGGACCTCCTCGAGGACGATCCCGCGGGCCTCATGAACATCGGGCTCCACTGGGGCGGCAGCCTTTATATGGGACAGCTCGTCCCCGGCGGTCGCCTCGACGTGACCGCGCTCGGCGACGAGGTGAACGAATGCGCGCGCATACAGGAGTCGGCGCGCGGGGGGTCGCTCCTTGCTTCGAAGGCATTGCTAGAGCAGCTCACCGACGACGATGCCGCGACGGCCGGCATCGATCCGGAGAAGATCGTCTACCAGCCGCTGTCGGCGTGGTCGACTGTGACGGAGAAGGCCCGGCGGGATGCCGGGGGTGTGGCCGTCACCCAGCTCTAGAGCAGCGTCCGGTCCGTCGCCGCCGGCCGTGGTTAGGGTGATCCGATGACAGAACGCGTGCGCGTCGGCCTGCTCGGCTGCGGGATCGTCGGCGGCGCGACCGCACGCATCCTGACCAGCTACTCGGACGAGCTCGCGCGGCGCGCAGGCGTTTCGCTCGAGCTCGCGAGGGTCGCCGTGAGGAGCCCCGACAAGCCGCGCGAGGTCGAGCTCGAGCGCTCGATGGTGACCGCCGACGCGTGGGAGGTGGTGCGGGACCCCGATATAGACGTGGTCGTCGAGGCGATCGGAGGAGTCCACCCCGCGCTGGAGCTGTTGCTTGCGGCGGTCGAGTCGGGCAAGCACGTCGTCACCGCGAACAAGGAGCTTCTGTCCACCGTCGGCAACGATCTGCTCGACGCGGCCGAGCGCGCCGGCGTCGACGTCTTGTTCGAGGGCTCGGTCGCGGGCGGCATCCCGATCATCAGGCCGATGAAGGAGTCCCTGGCGGGCGATCGTGTCCGGCGCGTCATGGGCATCGTCAACGGCACGACGAACTTCATCCTCACGAGGATGTCCGAGACGGGGGAGTCGTTCATCGAGGCCCTCGCCGAGGCCGGGCGCCTCGGCTACACGGAGCTCGACCCGTCCGCCGACATCGAGGGATTCGACGCCGCGGCGAAGCTGGCGATCCTGGCCTCGATCGCGTTCAACGCACGCGTCGTCGCCGGGGACGTGCAGCGCGAGGGCATCGCGCGTGTCACGCAAGCGGACGTGGCCGCCGCGCGCGACCTCGGATACGTCGTGAAGTTGCTGGCCGTGGCCGAAGTAGAGAATGGGCAGGTGTCCGTGCGTGTCCATCCCGCGATGCTCCCCTCGACTCATCCGCTCGCGTCGGTGAGGGACGTCTTCAACGCGGTGTTCGTCCAGGGAGAGGAGGCCGGCGAGCTGATGTTCCTCGGCCGCGGCGCCGGGGGCGCGCCGACGGGCTCCGCCGTCGTCGGCGACGTCGTCGAGATCGCGCGCAATCTCGTGACCGGCGCTCGTTCCGCGGGCTGGCACTGTTACCACGACCGGGCAACGATCCGCGCCCCTGAAGAGGCGCGGGTTCGCTACTACGCGGTGCTGTCGGTGCTCGACCAACCCGGCGTTCTCTCGACCGTCGCGGGAGCGTTCGCACGTCACGACGTCTCGATCTCGAGCGTTCGCCAAGAGGGGTCCGGCGACGAGGCGACGCTCGTGGTGATCACGCACACCGCGCCCGAGGGTAGCCACCAAGCGATATTCCGAGACCTCCACGCGCTCGACGCGGTGAAGAACGTCGAGTCCACGATGAGGGTGGAAGGCGCGCGCGAGGAGTGAGCACGACGCCGCTCGCAGTCGCCGGCCAGCGCGGCGTGATCCGCCGGTACTTCGAGCACCTCCCGGTGAGCGACGCGACTCCGATCGTCACACTCGACGAGGGCGACACGCCGCTCGTGTTCTCCGACCGCCTGTCGACGGAGGTCGGCGCGCAGGTGTGGCTGAAGTACGAGGGGCTCAATCCGACGGGGTCGTTCAAGGACCGGGGCATGACGGTCGCGATCTCGAAGGCGCTCGAGGACGGGTCGAGCGCGGTCGTCTGCGCGTCGACGGGGAACACGAGCGCGTCGGCCGCGGCGTACGCGGCCCGGGCGGGGATGATCTGCGCCGTCCTGATACCGCAGGGCAATGTTGCGTTGGGCAAGCTCGCGCAGGCATTGGTGCACGGCGCACGAGTGCTGGAGATCGAGGGCAACTTCGACGTCGCGCTCGAGCTGACGAAGCATATGGCGCGTGACCATCCGGTGACGCTGGTGAACTCCGTCAACCCGTTTCGCGTCGAGGGTCAGAAGACGGCGGCGTTCGAGATCGTCGAAGCTCTTGGACGCGCCCCAGACCTGCACTTGATGCCGGTGGGCAATGCCGGCAACATCACCGCGTACTGGCGCGGGTACAACGAGGCGCGCGCCGCGGGGTGGACCGCGGACCTACCGAAGATGCTGGGCTTCCAGGCCGAGGGTGCCAACCCGATCGTGCGCGGGCAGCCCGTCGACGACCCCAAGACGATCGCGACCGCGATTCGGATAGGGAACCCCGCGTCATGGGAGGGCGCGACCGACGCAGCCGAGTCGTCCGGCGGTGGCATCGGCTCGGTGCGCGACAAGGAGATCCTCGAGGCATATCGCTCGCTCGCGCAGGAGGGCATCTTCGTCGAGCTGGCTTCCGCCGCGAGCGTCGCGGGTCTCCGCCAGGCCGCGGGGCGGGGCCAGGTGCCCAAGGACGCGACGGTCGTGTGCGTGCTGACCGGACACGGCCTCAAGGACCCGGACTGGGCCATCGCCGGCGCGCCGCGGCCCCGGCTCGTCCCCGCGGAGCTCGGGCCGATCCTCGAGCACCTCGACCTCTCCTGAGCCGCTCGCGACTCGCCCGGCACCGCGCGACCTACTAGAGTTCGCCGCATGCCGGCCGCAGTGAAGGTCCAGGTTCCCGCCACCGTAGCCAATCTCGGCCCCGGCTTCGACGCCCTCGGCATCGCGGTGCGCATGTACCTCGAGGTCGAGATCGAGCCGCGGCGCGACTCGATCGAGATCTCGATCGAAGGCGAGGGCGCCGACCAACTGCCCCAGGACGAGACGAACCTCGTGATCCGTTCGATGAACACGTTCTTCGATCACGTCGGCCGCAGGCCCCCGGGCTTCGCGGTAAAGGTCCGCAACCCGATCCCGCTCGGATCCGGTCTCGGCTCGTCCGCCGCGGCCGTCGTGGGCGGTCTGTTCGCAGCCCGTGCCATTACCGGGAGGACCGTGCCCCAGCAAGAGATGGTGCAGCTTGCCACGGACCTCGAGGGCCATGCCGACAACGTCATGCCCGCGCTGCTCGGCGGCCTAGTCGTCTGCTATCGCGGCGAGGAGCGCGGCGACCTCCGCCACTTCCGGCTCGATCCGAGCGACCGTCTGGTCCCGATCCTCGCGGTGCCGTCCGAGGGCTTTCCCACCGCCGAGGCGCGCAAGGCCCTTCCGTCGAACGTCGCGTTCGCCGACGCGCAATTCACCGCCTCGCGCGCCGCCCTGCTCGTCGCGGCCATGATCACGGGAGCGGGATCCGATGTCCTCGCCGACGCGATGGACGACCTCCTGCACGAGCCCCACCGCCTGAAGCTGATGCCGGAGACCGCGGCGGTTCATTCCGAGCTGCGCGACTCTGGGCTCGCCGTCGCCATGGCGGGGGCGGGGCCGTCCTTGTTGATCGTGGTCCCTCGTCCCGAGGCCGCGACGAGGGCCGAGCAGGTGCGCCGGATCTGCCGCGCGCGCGGTGCCGGATGGCGTGTGTTCGTCAGCGAGTGGGAGCCCGAAGGCGCAAAAGCAAGCGTCTAGATCTTCGTGACTTCCAGGAGCCCGTACATCCCGTAGTGCACGCTGCAGTAGTACGGGTATATGCCGGGCTTGAGGTGCGAGGTGCGCACGACGGCCGTGGCGGGGCCGCGCACGTACCCGGAGTGGAAGACGGGTCGCCCTTTCTTGTTCTTCTTGATCGACACCATCGAGTGCGCGTTCGTGAGCGCCGCGGCGTCCGTGTTGATCAGCGCCACGTTCTGTCCCTGCTGGATCTGGTAGGGCACGCCGATGAAGTCTTTCCCGTCGTAGGTCGCAGTGCCGGGAAAGAAGTACCCGTTGGAGACGTTGGTGCCCCCGCCCACGAACAACGGGACGGACTCGGCCTGCGCGTGCGCGGGCGTGACCCCGGACACCAATACAAGCGCTACCCCGAGCGCGACGGACAGTCCCTTCCTCATGGCGAAAAGGTTCGCCGGACGCCCACCGCCTCCTGCGCTCCACTGATTTAGGGTTCCAGCGGCGGCCCGCAACCTCTCGGCTTGCTGACCCCCGCCAGCCACCCCCAACCCCGAGGGAGAGATCATTCGCACGATCGCGATAGTCGACGGTGAGCACTACCCGCCCGTGGTGGAGGCTGCCCTCGCGGAGGTCGCCCTGTCCGGCTACGACATCGCCCTGGCGGTCGTGGCGGGGGGCCGCGAGAAGCTTCCGGCGGACGGCGGTCCGGCCTACGGCGACGTGCGCGTCGCGACGGGCGACGACCCGGCCGCTGTGCTCGACGCGGCCCTCGAGGATATAGCCCCCGAGGTCGTGCTCGATCTGTCGGACGAGCCGGTGCTCGACTATCGCCGAAGGCATCTGATGGCCTCGATCGCCCTTGCGCGCGGCGTCCCGTACGAGGGCGCGGACTTCCGGTTCACGCCACCGCCTCGCCCCAGGCTCGCGTCGATCCCGTCCATCGCGATCATCGGCACCGGGAAGCGGACGGGGAAGACCGCGGTCGCCGGGTTCGCGGCGCGTGCTCTTACCGCGGCGGGCCGCTCCTCGGCCATCGTCGCAATGGGCCGCGGCGGTCCACCCGACCCCGAGATATTGCGCGGCGACGAGCTCGAGCTCACGCCGCAAGATCTGCTCGCGATCGCCGACGAAGGCCGTCACGCCGCGTCCGACTACATAGAGGACGCGCTGCTCGGGCGCGTGGCGACGGTCGGGTGCCGGCGATGTGGAGGCGGTCTCGCTGGAGCCGTCGACGTCTCCAACGTCGCGAGCGGGATCGCCCTCGCGAACGAGCTCCCCGTCGAGACGCTGCTGCTGGAGGGCTCGGGCACCGCGATACCGCCGGTCCACGCCGACGTGACCGGACTCGTCATGCCGGCGTCGATCCCGGAGGAGCATCTCGCCGGGTACATGG
>DATBND010000398.1:0-2786 GCA_036554505.1 Actinomycetota bacterium
TCGCGTCGGACGAGGGCGCTAAGGATCCTCGAGGACGGTGCCTTCAGGAGAGATCCATTCGCTGGGAGCAATGTGCGAGGTCGTCGTCTCGATGTGTCGCGATGACGACGGCTACCTTCTCCTTGCGGCGGTCCATCGCCGCCCAAAAACGTTCGATCGCACCCACGTCCAGGGATCGAGTCGGCTCGTCGAGAAGGAGAAGCGCCGGCGCGCCGATCAACGCTCGTGCGAGGCCGAGTTGCTGGAACATCCCGCTCGAGTAGCGGTCGACACGCTCGCGGATGAACGCCCCGATCTCCAATTCCTCGACCAGGCCTTCGACGGTCTCCCGGGCAGCGCGACCGCTCCTCGTACGGAAAGAGGCGTAGAAGAGCAGGTTCTCCATGCCCGACAGGCGCTGGTAGAACGCTTTCTCGTGCGCCACCGCTCCTCCTGTCGCGGCGCGCGCACCGACCGATCCTCCGGGGCAACCGGCAATCGTGACCTCGCCCGTAGTCGGCGTCACGGTTCCGGCTATGCACCTGAGGAGCGTGGTCTTGCCGGATCCGTTCGGGCCCGAGAGCCCGAGGCGATCCCCCCGGTGGAGCCGGACGTCGACGTCGGAAAGGATCTCCTTCGGCCCGAAGGACTTGCCGAGGCCGAGTATCTCGAGGACCGTTGTGGGGGCCATGGCGGGTCAGGCTATTCGGTCGGCTCCGAAACGGGCGCTAAAGGGGTCCTGCCGCAATGACTTAGCCACCAAATGACCGATATGACCTAGTCCGCAAGATGAGCAGATCGGGCTATAGGTCACACGGGATCACATCTATACCGTGGAGCGGAGCGGATAGGCCCCGTCGGTGGGGCCAGCCCTAAAGAAACGGGGGACGTAATGCCTCTTGTAAGTCGATTCCCTACGACGGCGCGTACGCGCTGGACGTCACTGTTGCGGACCATCCCCGCCCTGGCTCTTGTCGCGACCGTGCTCGTCCCGGCCGCTCCAGCTCAGGCCCAGGCGACGCGCACTTGGGTCTCGGGCGTCGGCGACGACGCCAACCCGTGCAGCCGGACTGCACCTTGTAAGACGTTTGCCGGCGCTATCTCGAAGACCGCCACCAACGGCGAGATCAACACGCTCGATCCCGGCGGCTTCGGGGGCGTAACGATCACGAAGTCGATCACCATCAACGCGTGCCCCAGCGGAGTCGGCGGCGTCCTCGTCAGCGGGACCAACGCCATCGTCGTCAACGCCTTGACGACCTCAACGGTGACGCTTCGTTGTCTCGACATCAACGGCCTCACGACGAGTTTGAACGCAATCCGGGTCCTGCAGGCGAAAAGCGTAAAGATCTTCGACAGCGAGATATACGGGTTCACCCGCAACGCAATCGACGTCGAGAACTCCAATGCCGGCCTCAAGGTCGTCGCTGCGCGGAATATCCTCCGGGACAACACCGGAGCCGGAGTGATGGTGGCGCCCACATTGAGCGCAGCCAATGCGGTAGTCGTCGTTCGCAACAACGACATCGTCGACAATGGTTGCGGAGTCGTGGCCGCGCAGTTCGGAGTCGATCCTGCGTTTAACTTCGCAACGAATTGTGGGACCAGGAACTCCGCATCCGGTATCTCGTCGGTTGCGCTCGTCCAGGACTTCGACAATTCCATCGCCGGTCAGGCGACGGCGGGCATCTTCGCTCGCGGCGCAACCGCTATTCACAGACTCGGCGACAACGTGATCGTCTCTAACGGTACCGGGCTTCAGTCAGTTGACGGCGGCCGGATCTTCTCGTTCGGGGACAACCTCATCACGGGCAATGCCACCAACGGCGCCCCCACCGAGCCAGTGATCCCGCCCACGGCTCCGTAGCTCGCACGATCAAGAGGGCCCCGGGTTTCCCGGGGCCCTCCTTTCTTTGGTAGAAGGAACCGACCTGTATCCACGTCTGGGAGGACGGTCATGAACGATTCGATAACGGTGAAGCAAGCGTGGGAAGTCCCGACGCTGACAGCTCTCGGCGATCTGGAAGCGCTTACCGCCTCGGGGTCTCCTGGGGGCAGTGAGGACGGGCCAGCCTTCACCTCCTTCTAGCGCGTTCCTCGAACCAACGAAGGAAGCGGCTGACGACGAGCGCGCGAAGCAACGCGTGCCGGTAGTTGCGGATCGTGTCGATGTCGGCGTTGCGCTCCCGCGCCGGCCACTCGTCGACGAGCTTTCTCAATCGAGAGGCGTCGATCAACTCCGCCGACCTTGCATGCCCTTCGAGTAGGTCGAGCTCGGCCGCGATCCCGGGGCGTGCGGTCGTCATGAGATCCAGCCATTCGGGGAGCTGCTCCCCGCGCCGGGTTCGCCCAACGATCGAGACCGGCAACCGGTCGGCCATAGCGTCACGTACGACGGCTCGGGTCGTCCCGCCCTGCCGACGGACCCACTCCGGTTGCCGCATTGCCACCTCGATCAGCCGGCGGTCCGCAGTGGGATCACGAGACTCGACGCCCGTCAGTGCCCAAAGAGCATGCGCGCCGTCGGCCTGACCCGCATAGTGCCGTCGCAGCTCCAGTGCGATGCTCCGTCGGTCCCGGGCTCGTTGCTCGTCCAGGTGCGGGAGCATCGCCGGCAGGTCGAGGGTGGCGACGATCTCCGGGCGGAGCGCGGTTGCGGACACCCAATCCTGTAGCGCGTTGACTCCGTCAGTGCGTCTTGCGCGGAACCTGCGGACGGTGCGGGGAACGAAGTGCGCGGCGACGTCTCCGCGTAGCATCCGGTGCCAGCCGGTTCCAGTAGACGTCCTCCACAGAGCGGCCTCGCG
>DATBND010000009.1:0-8312 GCA_036554505.1 Actinomycetota bacterium
CGGCCCGTCGCGATCATCGACGTCGAAGACGTCTATGCCTACGACATCGAGCGCGAGGCGCAGCAGACCTACAAGACGTCCGACGACGCACACCCCGGCGTCGCGTACCTGCGCTCGCAGGGACCGCACTACGTCGGCGGCGAGGTCACCGTGCTCGAGAACGTGTTCGCACACGAGTTCGCCACCCATCGACTTACCCCGATGCAGCTGCGCGAGACGATCGCGCAGCGCGGGTGGAAGACCGTCGTCGCGTTCCAGACACGCAACCCGATCCACCGCGCTCACGAATACCTGACGAAGGTCGCGCTCGAGAGCGTCGACGGCCTCGTCATCCATCCCCTGGTCGGTGGCACGCAAGCGGGCGACATTCCCGCCGAGACGCGGATGAAGTGCTACGAGGTCCTGATGGAGAACTACTACCCGCACGACCGCGTGATCCTGTCGGTGTTCCCCGCGGCGATGCGTTACGCGGGCCCGCGCGAGGCGATCTGGCACGCGCTCCTGCGCAGGAACTACGGGATGACGCACTTCATCGTGGGCCGCGACCACGCGGGCGTCGGCGACTACTACGGAACGTACGAAGCTCAGGAGATGTTCGACAAGTTCGCTCCCGAGGAGCTCGGCATCTGGCCGATGAAGTTCGAGCACTCGTTCTTCTGCAAGAAGTGCGGCTCGATGGCTTCGGCCAAGACGTGCCCGCACGGTCGGGAGGAGCACGTCCACCTGTCCGGGACGCAGGTCCGGGAGATGTTGACGCAGGGGATCGAGCCGCCGAACGAGTTCTCTCGTCCGGAGGTCGCACGCATCCTCATCGAGGACGCGCGCGCCAACGCTTAAGAGGGGGTCACGATGGGTCTTCTGGACAAGCTCAAGAAGAAGGACGAGGCCGCGCCGGTCGCGGCACCGCGCTCGAGTGGTAAGCGCGTCATGGTCATCGGCCTGGACTGCGCACCGCCGGAGCACGTGTTCGACGAGTACGCCGACGAGATCCCCAACCTGACGAAGCTTCGAGACAACGGCGTGTGGGGGCCGCTCGAGTCGATCGTTCCTCCGATCACCGTTCCTGCGTGGATGTGCATGATGACGTCGAAGGACCCCGGCACGCTCGGGATCTACGGGTTCAGGAACCGCAAGGACCACACTTACGACGGCCTCGCGTTCGCAACCTCGTGGGCGATCAAGGAGCCGACCGTTTGGGACATCCTGTCGGAGGCGGGCAAGGACTGCATCGTGATGTCGGTGCCGCCGTCGTATCCGCCCAAGCCTCTGAAGGGCTTGCAGATCGGCTGCTTTCTCACGCCGAACAACGAGGCCGACTACACCTACCCGAAGGAGCTGAAGGCGGAGCTCGAGGAGAAGGTCGGCGACTACGTCTTCGACATCCGTAACTTCCGAACCGACAACACGCAGTACATCCTCGACGAGGCCTACAAGATGACGGAGCAGCGGTTCAAGACCGCGGACTACCTGCTGGGCGTGAAGCCGTGGGACTTCTTCGTGATGGTCGAGATGGGGCCGGATCGCCTGAACCACGGGATCTGGTCGTTCATCGACCCCAATCACCCGCGTTACGAGCCTGACAATCCCTACCGTGAGTCTCTGCGTGAGTACTACCGCTATCTCGACGGGAAGATCGGGGAGCTACTCGGCAAGTATGCCGACGACGACACCACCGTCATAGTCGTGTCGGACCACGGCGCGAAGGCGATGGTCGGCGGCGTGTGCTTCAACGAGTGGCTGGTCAACGAGGGCTACCTCGCATTCGAGTCCGACGCTCCATCGGAGATAACCCCGATCGGCAAGATGCCGATCGACTGGTCGAAGACCAAGGCGTGGGGCGACGGCGGCTACTACGGCCGTCTGTTCCTCAACGTCGAGGGCCGCGAGCCAAACGGCATCATCCCGGCCGCCGACTACGAGAAGGTGCGTGACGAGCTCATCGCCAAGATCGAGGCGATGGTCGACCACGACGGCAAGCCGATGGGGAACAAGGCGCTCAAGCCGGAAGACATCTACACGGTTCAGAACGGCGTCGCCCCCGACCTCATCGTCATCTTCGGAGAGCTGCGGTGGCGCTCCGTCGGATCACTGAGTCACGGATCGATCTACACGTTCGAGAACGACACCGGCCCGGACGAGGCGAACCACGCCGAGCACGGCATCTTCATCATGAACAACGCGCCCGGTCAGACGCCGGGCCAGAAGGACGGCCTGCACCTCTGGGACGTGCACTGCACGATCCTCGATCTGTTCGGCCTTCCGCCCGCGTCGGGCGCGCTCGGCAAGAGCGCGCTGTCCAGGTAGCTCTGTCGAGAGGAGACGGGGATATGAAGCAAGCAAATCGTGAGCGCGGCGTAGTCATCTGGTTCACGGGCCTGTCGGGGTCCGGCAAGACCACGATTGCGCATCTCGTCGAGGAGAAGCTACTCGAGGGCGGGGTGCCCGTCGAGATCCTCGACGGCGACGTCGTGCGCGAGAACCTCTCCAAGGGGCTCGGGTTCTCCAAGGAGGACCGCGACACGAACATCCGCCGGATCGCGTTCGTCGCGCACCTGCTGCAGCGCAACGGGACCTTCGTCATCACCGCCGCCATCTCGCCCTATCGCGCCATCCGTGAAGAGGCGCGCGCGATGGCCAAGGACTTCGTCGAGGTGTTCGCGGACGCGTCGCTCGAGGTCTGCGAGGCGCGCGACACGAAGGGTCTCTACGCCAAGGCGCGGGCCGGCGAGATCAAGGGCTTCACAGGCATCGACGACCCCTACGAGCCGCCCACCAACGCCGAGGTCGTCTGCGACACGGATGCCGAGACCGTCGAACAATCGGCCCAGAAGGTGATCGACAAGCTGGTCGAGCTCAAGTATCTCGAGGCCTAGGCGCGTCACCGACGTCTTGTGCGCCGAGCCGAGCCGGTCTGGCTAGGGCCGAAGCCGGCCCCACCCGCTCCGCTCCGGCACATCGTTTTCAAGCGCTCCGCTCCGGGGGGTGGGGCCGTTTCGGCCGCGCGCGTTTATGGGCGTGCTCGTCGATGCCGGGGTTTTGCTTGAGCCGTGCCTTCGGCCCCTCGAACTCGGGCGCGCGGGTGGCGGGCACAAGCCATCTGGCCCGAGTCGGGCCGTATTCGGCCGTTCGCTCGGGCGTGGGCGCTCGTTGCCGCCACCCCACATGTGGTCCGACCGTAAAGCGGAGGTCTGCGGGGTCGCGGGGGTCAGCGCGCGACCCCAAAGACCCCCGCGACCCCTCCTCTTGTCCGGTCCCCCTAAGAGGTCTCGGGGTCGCGGCGCACCCAGGCGGCGGGTTGGCGGGCACAGGCCTTCTGGCGGATACGGCGCCTTGCCGGCCCGCCTCGGCGGGCTATCCGGCGGTTTGTTACTCCGGGAGTACCGAACGGCCGGAGATCCGCCGAGGCGGGCCGGCACGGCTTCGTCACTGCGGGGTGGCTCTCGATGTGCTCGGCCGCGGTCGTTTTCGACCCGCTTTGCCAATTTAGGGTGACGTCATGATCGATCTGCATATGCATACGACGGTTAGTGATGGTGGGGATAGTCCGCGGGAGCTGGTCGAGAAGGCGGCGGCGGTTGGGCTCAGCGCGATTGCGGTCACCGACCATGACAACGATGCCGGGTGTGACGAAGCGGTTGCCACGGGCCGAGAGCTTGGGGTCGAGGTCGTGCGCGGCGTCGAGATCTCGTGCGATGTCGAGGATTTCGCTCAGCTCGGTTACAGCCCGGCCGCTCGGCCCACGATGCACCTCCTCGGTTACTTCATCCCGGCGGACGACAACGCGTTGTCGTCCGCGCTCGCCGAGTTGCAGGACGCGCGCGCCAATCGCAACCATCACATCGTGGACCGGTTGAACGAGCTCGGCATCCCGGTGACGTTCGAGGAGGTCGAGAACGAGGCGGGCGGGCCCGGCTCCCAGATCGGACGCCCGCACTTCGCCGCGGTGTTGGTGCGCCATGGCGCGATTCCCGATTACCAGACTGCGTTCGACGAATTCCTGGCGAAGGGCGCGAAGGCGTACGTCACCCGAAAGTTGTTCAAGCCGGCGGAGGCGGTCGAGCTGATGCTCTCGGCCGGCGTCGTCCCCGTGCTGGCGCATCCGTTCACGCTGCATCTTTCGGTCGACGAGCTCGAGCGGTTCGTCGACGAGCTCGTCGCCGCAGGTTTACGCGGGATCGAGGGGTATCACGGCGACATCCCCGAGGTTGAACAAGAGCCGTACCGCGCGTTGGGGAATGCGAAGGACTTGATCGTGTCGGGGGGCAGCGACTATCACGGAGACATGCGACCGGATCGCGGACTGCCCGGCGGGAAACACGGGGTCACGGTGCCCGAGGACGTTCTCGACGAGCTGCGAAACGCCGCCGAGCTCGCGGGAAGAGGGGCCTGATGTTCATCACCAGGGCGACGCGCCACGACCGTTCCGACGTCGAGCAGTTGCTAACCAAGCACGAGTGGGACTTGGATCTTGTGGACAAGGGCGTGGCGTTCATCGCCCGGGACGGCGCGGTGGTGGGAACGGTCCGGATGATCGAGGTCGCGCCCCAGGTCGTCGTGGTCGAGGACGTCCTCGTGCACAAGGACCGTCGCAACGAAGGCATAGGCCGGCAGCTCCTCCAGGCTGCGATGAACAGCCGCGGGGGCACGCTCTATCTGTGCTGTCACGACGACCGCAAGCGCTTCTACGGTCACTTCGGCTTCGAGGAGCTGGCGTTCGACGATCTGCCCCCGGAGGTTCAGCAGTTCATGCGCGACACCGACGCGTGGCCCGACTCACCCGACCACCGTCACTTCTTCATGAAGGCGCGCTAGCCGGATCCTGCGCGCACGCGCGCCACGACTCCCGCGGCGGCGTAAGCCAACACCGGAACGAACAGCACGAACTTGGCTATCGCAAATGCCGTCGTGATCGTGGGCCACGGCGCATCCACGTCCCCGCGGATCATGACCACCATCCCGACGTTCTCGAGCAGATCGAACACGGCCGCGGCGACGGCCATCCACGCGATAACGGGAGCCCAGCGCGCCGCTGCCCGGCGCAGCTGACGCCCCGCCCACACCGCCGCGATCACCAACAACAGGCCGTAGGCGAGTGGATGGAGCTCGTCGACCCCTTGGAGGTAAGCCATGTCGACCGTCTCGGCGTGTGACCATCCCGCCACGATTTCCTGCGCCCTCGACTCCGATCCGGCGAGCTGCAGGCGAATCATCTCGTTGGGCTCGCCGACGAGAGCGAAGGGAACGAGCGCCAGGAGATAGACGATCAACGCGGGGACGCCGATGCGGCGGAGCCGCCCGGGAGCGATCTGTGAGAGGGGCGTTGTCATCGTCCTGAGTGTGTGCCTGGATGCGCCGCGCACGCAACAGACCGTCGCCTCTGCGTTGAGACGTCCCGAGCTCGTTGCCGAAAGCGTCGCTCAGCGACGTTCCTGACAACAGGTTCCGGGATCGGATTGGTCGGGAACAATCGCCCAGCTACAGCTTTCGACCACTCGCGACCGGATGAGACCCATTCGGGGTCTGGGTTAGGCGCAGTTCGGCCAGCGGCTCGACTGGCCGTCGGCGATCAGTCGGGCGGCGGTGCGCGCCTGTGCGACGGGGTCGTACACGGAGCCGTATCCGTACGCGCCCCACGTCTGGTCGTCGAACTGGAACAGGCCGTGGTAGCCGGCGGAGTTGTACGCGTTGGGGTTCAGATGGGACTCGCACATCGCCACCGACACGAGGTAGCTGCCACTCAGGCCGAACTCCTCGGCGGCGTCGTAGATGACGTCCTCGATCGACCCGGCGACCGGAGCGGGCGACCCGCCCATCGACGGGCTCGGGCTGAGAGTTGGGCTGGGCGTCGGGCGCTTCCTGAAGAGCCCGCGCTGGAAGCGCTTCATGCCGGTGGCGGCCTCCGTCGTGTCGAACGCGCCGGCGCTCTGGGCCGCGATCTTCCGCCCGAACAGGCGCTGAGCCACGTTGAGGCTGAGCTCGGTCCCCGGGATGCCGGCGATCATGCCGACCATGCAGAAGATCCACGTCCAGGTGACGAGCTTGCGGATCCTTCTCCTTCGGCGCGCCCGCGCGCCGAAGCTCAAACGACGATGCACGTACATTCCTCCAGTCGTCACCGGCGGGCGGGGAAGCTCTCGCCGGCGGGCCCCACAGCCCGCACTGTCGGGGGCCATCCGTACCGGGCTAGTCCGTTAGAAGGGTGGGACGCTAACACCTGCAAGCGCGGTGATGGCCACCACAAATGGGCTTGTGAAAGCCCAGGAGCCGCCCCGAAAGACGCGGATTGACCACGATGCGTAGTCATACGACTACGCAGTAAGCGTGTCGAGTTCCTTTATCCTGCTTCGATGAAGACCGCGCTCGTCACGGGCGTCACCGGCCAGGACGGCTCTTATCTGGCCGAGCTCCTGCTCGCAAAGGGATACGAGGTCCACGGCCTGATCCGCCGTGCATCGTCGTTCAACACGGCTCGGCTGGACTCGATCTATCGCGACCCGCACGAGTCCGGCGTCCGCTTCCGGATGCACTATGGCGACCTTTCCGACTCCGGGTCGCTGGTGAACCTGATCCGGCGCCTCGAGCCGGACGAGATCTACCATCTCGGCGCCCAGACCCACGTGAAGGTCTCCTTCGAGATCCCCGAGTACACGTCCGACGCCACGGCCATGGGCACCGTGCGCATGCTCGAGGCGATCAGGGCGTCGGGGGTCGACACCCGCTTCTACCAGGCCGGGTCGTCCGAGATGTTCGGCTCCGCCCCGCCGCCCCAGCGCGAGGCGACGCCGTTCCACCCACGGAGCCCTTACGGCGTCGCGAAGGTCTTCGCTCACTGGATCACGGTCAACTACCGGGAGGCGCACAAGCTCTATGCCGTGAACGGGATCCTCTTCAATCACGAAAGCCCGAGGCGCGGCGAGACCTTCGTCACGCGCAAGATCACCAGGGCGGTCGCACGGATCAAGGCCGGCCTCCAGGACAAGCTCTATCTCGGCAACCTCGAGGCGAGGCGCGACTGGGGCTACGCGCCCGAATACGTCGAGGCGATGTGGCAGATGCTCCAGCTCGACGAGGCGGACGACTTCGTGATCGCCACGGGCGAGTCCCACACCCCGCAGGAGTTCGCTCAGCTCGCGTTCGCGCATGCCGGCCTCGATTGGGAGCGCCACGTCGCGATCGACGAGGACTACTTCCGGCCGGCCGAGGTCGATCACCTCGAGGGCGACTCCTCCAGGGCTAGACACGCGTTCGGCTGGGAGCCGAAGACGAGCTTCGAAGAGCTCGTGCGGCTGATGGTCGACGCCGACGTGCAACTCTTGGAAGACGAGCTCGCCGGACGTCTCGTACGCCAGGATTTCGAACGGTGAGGGAATCGCGCGGCAGAACGCGAGGTTTTCTCGTGCAGTGCCGGGCCGCGCCGGGGAGGCCGATGGTACAAAGCTCTAAAGCGCTTTGGAAGGAGTGGCAGTAGGTGGAGATCGAGATTGGCATCGGAAAGTCCGGTCGGCGGGCATACGGCTTCGACGACATAGCGATCGTCCCTTCGCGGCGCACCCGCGACCCCGACGACGTCGACATCACGTGGGAGATCGACGCGTTCAACTTCGAGCTTCCGCTCATGGCCTCGGCGATGGACGGCGTCGTGTCCCCACGCGCCGCGGTCGAGATCGGCCGTCTCGGTGGGCTGGCCGTGCTCAACCTCGAGGGTCTCCAGACTCGCTACGACGACGTCGACTCGGTCCTCGCCGAGATCGCCGAGCTCACGCCCGAGAAGGCGACCGCGCGCATGCAGGAGCTGTACGCCGCGGACATCAAGGAAGAGCTCATCTACAAGCGCATCAGGGAGATCAAGGAGGGCGGGGTCGTAGCGGCCGCGTCGCTGACGCCCCAGCGGGTCGAGCGCTTCAACAAGATCGCCCTCGAAGCCGAGCTCGACGTCCTCGTGATTCAGGGAACCGTCGTGTCCGCAGAGCACGTGTCGACCCGCACGGAGCCGTTGAACCTGAAGCGATTCATCTCGACCTACGAGCTGCCGGTGATCGTCGGTGGTTGTGCCTCGTACTCGACCGCGCTACACCTCATGCGCACGGGAGCCGTGGCCGTTCTCGTCGGCGTCGGTCCGGGGGCCGCGTGCACGACGCGTGGTGTTCTCGGGATCGGGGTTCCTCAGGCGACGGCGATCGCGGACGCAGCCGGAGCTCGCATCCGCCACCTCGACGAGACGGGGCGGTATTGCCACGTCATCGCCGACGGCGGAATGCGCACGGGCGGCGACATCGCCAAGGCGATCGCGTGCGGTGCGGACGCCGTGATGA
>DATBND010000016.1:0-2626 GCA_036554505.1 Actinomycetota bacterium
CGCGGGGGTTCCGGCGGTCGTCACCTCGGTCGTGACGCAGGTGCTCGTCGACCGCCGCGATCCTGCGTTCCAGTCCCCGTCCAAACCCGTCGGCGAGATCATCGACGAGACGCGCGCCATGTTGTTCCGTGACCAGGGATGGGTCCTTGCCGCCGACACCCGGCGGGGCGGTTGGCGTCGTGTGGTTGCTTCTCCGGAGCCGCGCGAGATCGTCGAGGGTCACGCGATCTGGGCGCTGGTCGAGGACGGAGTGGTAGTGGTCGCGTGCGGGGGCGGCGGCATCCCGGTCGTGCAGGGACCGGACGGCGATCTGGCGGGAGTGTCCGCGGTCGTCGACAAGGACCTCGCCTCGGCGCTGCTCGCGAGCGACCTCGGCGCGCACGCGCTGGCGATCGTCACCGACGTCGAGAACGTTGCCACGGGATTCGGGACGGCCGACGAACGTCCGCTGGAGTCGCTGACGGTCGCCAAGGCGAGGGCCCTTGCGGCCGGCGGCGAGTTCCCTTCGGGGAGCATGGGGCCGAAGGTGGAGGCCGTGTGCCGTTTCGTAGAGGCGAGCTCGGGGCTCGGAGTGATAACGACGATCGAAAACGTCTCGGCCGCGCTCTCCGGCGGGGGCGGCACGAGGATCACTCCCTAGGCGGAGGCGTCCGCCACACCCGGGGCGTGCTGCCCGCGGTCTTCTCGGTCGATGCACCTCGCCCGGCCTCTTCTCGTCTGCCTCGTGGTGTCCCTGGCGGTCCCCGTGGCGTCTGCCCAGACCGCTCCGTCGACGGGCTGGATGGTCCCGCCGGCCGACGGCGCGCTCGAGCGTCCGTTCTCGGCACCCCTCGGCCCCTACGCCGCCGGGCATCGGGGGGTCGACTACGCGGTCCCCGCCGACACTCTCGTGCGCGCGATCGGGCCGGGGCGCGTCGCGTTCGCGGGATCCGTGGCGAGCGCGCAGGCCGTCACGGTCGACCACGGCGGCGGGCTCGTGTCCACGTACTCGTCGCTGTCGTCGGTGCTCGTCTCCGAGGGAGAGGCGGTCGACCAGGGCGAGTGGCTGGGACGGTCGGGGGCGGCGCACGCGGGGGCCGAGCCCGGCCTTCACCTCGGGATGAAGCTCGACGGCGCGTACGTGGACCCGGCCGTATATCTCGGGCCGGTCGGCATCGCGGGAGCGATACACCTCGCGCCCAAGGTCTGGCACCCGCCGGCATTCCTGACGGAGGGGTTTCGCAGCGCGTTCGACGCGGGCAGCCATCGCACGCTGTGCCGCGCGGAACCGGTCGTCGAGAGCGGTCGCGCTCCCAACGACAACGTCGCGGTCGCAATCGCGGGCATCGGGAGCAAGACGCGCGGGGGGATCGACGGAGGCTTGTACGACGGCGGTGCCGAGCACCTCGGCTACGCGCCGGACGCCATCTACAGCTTCTCCTACAAGGGCGCCTCGGGGCCCGCGCTCCATGTGCCCTACGACGGCGTCGACACCTTCGGAGACCTGCGCATCGCGGCGCGCCAGTTGCGCGCACTGTTGGTGGAGGTCGCGCGTCGCCATCCGGGCCGTCACGTCGACCTCATCGCTCACTCGCAGGGCGGGATCATCGCGCGCGTCTATCTGGAATCCCTTTACGACTCGTGGGACCCGCGCCTCCCCACCGTGGACCACCTCGTCACGTTCGCCACGCCACACGACGGGACTCCCGCGGCCGACGCGCTCGAGGCGATCGAGGGGGCGACGCTGACCGGGCGCCCGCTGTTGGAGTGGCTGTCGCGGCGCGCTCGCGCGGGCGCGCCGTGGCCCGACCCGTTCTCCCAGGCGCTCGCGCAGCTGAGGACCGACGCGCGACTGATCGACGCGCTCCAGGCCGAAGACGTGTCGTTCGGGACGCGCGTCCTCACGCTCGGGATCGCCAACGACTTCTACGTCCCCGCCAACCGCACGTCGATCGAGGGGGAGCAGGCGCGCGTCGTCGGGCCCAACGGGCCGTGGGGACACTCGGGGATCCTGACGGCTCCCGATGCCCTCGCCGCAGCCCACGTGTTCCTTCGGGACGGCCGGACCTCGTGTCGGTCGGGGTGGGACCTATGGGGTCGCCGGGCGGGGGCGGCGATCGGGTGGGGCGAGCGCGCGGCGCCGTGGATCTACGGCGAGCTGGAGGAGCTGGTGATCCGGAGGTTGCTCCGCATCCCGCTTCGGAAAAGTTGAAGCCCCCTCCGCCGGGGGGATGGGCGGATAACGGAGGGGGCTTCGATTCGGGTAGTTCGTGTCGGGTGGTTCTTTGTTGTCTAGAGAGATTGTCGCGCTTGTGAGAAGTTTCACAAGGCCCCTGGGGGCCAAGGAACCGAGCGAGTGATTTGTCCTCGGGGTACAAAACCACGCCCGGCCGGAGGCCCCCTCTAGGATGCTGCCATGGTGATGAACCGGCTCCCCGTCGACGTCCCCGGGAGCGAGGACGAATTCCGGCGCATCGAGGTCCGCCGCAGCGCCCGGCGCAAGAAGACGATCTCGGCCGAGATCGTCGGCGAGGCGCTGATCGTCTCCGTCCCGGACCGGCTGTCCCGGGCCGAGGAGCACGAGTGGGTCACGTTGATGGCACGGCGCATGTCCGAGCGCCGGCGCAAGGACCGGCTGAACTCCGAC
>DATBND010000034.1:0-9658 GCA_036554505.1 Actinomycetota bacterium
CTTGATCAAGGACCTCGACGGCTTCCGCGAGATGGCCATGCGGGCTCGAGCCCTGGGCTACGACGGCAAGTGGGCCCTTCATCCGGGGCAGATCGACGTCCTCAACGAGGTCTTCACTCCCACCCAGGACGAGTACGACAAGGCCGAGGCGCTGCTCGAGGCGTACAAGCACGCGACCGAGGTCGACCGCCGTGGGGCCGTGATGTTCGGGAACGAGATGATCGACGAGGCGTCGCGCAAGATGGCGGTGCAGTTCGCCGAGCGCGGCCGCGCGGCGGGCATGAAGCCCGAGAAGACGCTCGCGGAGTTCGAGAAGTCGTGGCAGGAGAAGTGATCTAAGTGCTCGAGCTGACCGACACCCAGAAGGCGATCGTCGAGACGGTGCGCGACTTCGTCGAGAACGAGGTCATCCCCGTCGCCGACGAGATGGAGCACAACGATGAGTTCCCCGACAAGATCGTCGAGGGGATGAAAGAGCTCGGCCTCTTCGGGCTCACCGTCCCCGAGGAGTACGGGGGGATCGGCGAGTCCCTGACCACGTACGCGCTCGCTGTTGTCGAGCTGGCGCGCGGATGGATGAGCCTGTCGGGGATCCTGAACACCCACTTCATGGGCTGCTACCTGATCAACAAGTTCGGCACGGACGAGCAGCGCGACAAGCACCTGCCGCGCATGGCCACCGGGGAAGTGCGCGCCGCTCTCGCGATGAGCGAGCCGGAGGCGGGCTCGGACGTTCAGGCCATTCGCACGAAGGCGATGAAGGACGGCGACGACTACGTCCTCAACGGCCAGAAGATGTGGCTCACCAACGGTCTGCGCTCGGGCATCGTCATGACGCTCGTGAAGACCGATCCCGAGGCCGAGCCGCGCCACAAGGGCATGAGCATGCTCATCGTCGAGAAGGAGGGCGGCAACCCCACCCCCGCGCCCGGCCTCGACGTCGGAAAGAAGATCGAGAAGATGGGCTACAAGGGCGTCGAGACGACCGAGATGACGTTCTCGGACTTCCGCATCCCGCAGAGCTCGTTGCTCGGCACCGAGGAGGGCCAGGGGTTCCGCCAGGTCCTCGACGGCATCGAGATCGGACGCGTCAACGTGTCCGCCCGAGCTGTCGGAGTCGCGACGCGTGCGTTCGAGGAGGCCATCCGCTATTCGCAGGAGCGCAAGGCATTCGGCAAGCAGATCTCGGAGCACCAGGCGATCCAGATCCACCTCGCCGAGATGGGAACCACGCTCGAGGCGGCCCGCCTCATGCTTCTCTCCGCTGCCACCCGCAAGTCGGCGGGCGAGCGCTCCGATCTCGAGGCCGGCATGGCCAAGCTGTTCGCCTCGGAGGCGTGCAACGAGATCGTGCTGAAGGCGCTCCGGGTCCACGGCGGCTACGGCTACGCCAAGGAGTTCACGGTCGAGCGGCTCTACCGGGACGCCCCGTTCCTGTTGATCGGAGAGGGCACCTCGGAGATCCAAAAAACCGTTATCGCCCGGAGATTGCTCGAAAAATACAAGATTTGAGCGACGTTTTTCCTTTTTCTGGTGATTTCCGACTCTTTACATCACGGATCGTAGTGGTATAACTACTCCTTGTAGGCTATGCCCCCATAGTCCGATGTGACTAGCACATCGACTATTACGCCAACCAAGGAGCATCCGTGCAGCGGGTTTCTTCCCCCTCTAACGGGATGGCCTCCGGCCTCGCCGCCGTCGCGGCTGGTGGGGCCGGGGGCGGTTCCTCCGAGAGCCCCGTGGTAGCTCGACTCAGTGTCGCCGACGGTGGTGTCGCCGACGGTGGTGTCGCCGACGGCGTCACCGATCGAGCGTCGGCACGGATCTACCTCGCGTCGTGCCTCGATCGGCATCGCGAGGCCATCACCGCCAGCTGGCTGGCGACCGTCGAGGACACCGCCCGTGAGCGCTTCCCCGACCTCGACCGTTATCTGCGGTCGCTGATCTCGGGTCTGTACGAGGTCTTTCGGGACGACCAGTGGAGCCTCACGCAGACGATCATCGACGGCCTCGCCGAGCGCCGTGCGCGGACCGGGCTTCGGCTCGAGCAGGGCATACAGCGCGCGCTGCTGGCGGGGCGACGCTCGATCCTCGAGTACTGCGACTCGGACAATCCCGCGTGCGACGACCTCCTGTTGGACGTGCTCCACGAGTGCCTCTTTCGGTTCTTCGAGTCGTATCAGGGCATACGCATGGCATCCGAGAACGACCGGTTGCACACGCGCATCATCAAGTCGTTGGTCATGGCGCTCGAAGCGCGCGACCCGTACACGAAAGGCCACTCGATCTCGGTAGCGCTGCTGGCGCAGAAGATCGCCGAGAGCATGGAGGTGACGCTCGACGCCGACCGCGTCTATCTAGCCGGGCTCCTCCATGACGTCGGCAAGGTAGGGATCCCCGACGCGATCCTGCTGAAGCCCGGCCCGCTGACCGATGACGAGTGGAAGGTCATGCAGCAGCACCCGAGCAAGGGCGCCAGCATCCTGCGACCGATCAAGCTCTACCCGGACGTCGTCGCCGCGGTCATGACGCATCACGAGAACTGGGACGGCTCCGGTTACCCGTCTCGTCTGTCCGGAGAGGACATCCCTCCCATCGCCCGCATCCTGCGCGTCGCCGACAGCTTCAACGCGATGACGTCGACGCGCAGCCACCGCCCGAGCCGCTCGGTCGACTCCGCTATGGAGGAGCTGCTGCGGTCGCGCGGCGAGACCTACGAGCCGCGCGCGGTCGAGGCGTTGATCGACCTCGTCGAGACTCCCGGAGCCATGCGGGAGCTCAATCTCGCATCTCTCCAAATAGACCTTGGTTACGTTGCAGTGTGAGTTAATTAACTGAGCAGTCAAGGACTTGCCCCGCACTGTCCGTTCAGACCCGCGACTGAACGGGCAACTGCACGGAGGACGGCCCCCTGCCCCTGGGGGCCGTCCCTTTTTTGTGCGCCTCGGTGTTTCGGTCGCTCGCAGTGCCGCTCTCCGCTGGACGCACACCGAACCTGTCTTTGCAGATCCGCGCTCGTCGCCGCGCTCGTGCTCGTCGACCTTTACTGCCAGCGTCCAGCTCATAGAGTCGGCACTGCTCGCTCCCTACCTCGTCACGCATTTGGTTTTTTCCTGGTCTGCGTACTGCCAGCGTCCAGCTCAAGGGGTCGAGGGAGTGTCTCGTGAGAGGAGCGAGGTGGCGGCCTCTCGGAAGGCGGACGCTGGCTCTAGAAGTTGCGCGAGACGCGTGGTGCAACGAGCGTGGATTTGTTCACTCGGGTTCGGTGCGCGTCCGCCGGGAGAGGCCGTCGCCGAGTGACGAGTCGCGCGACTGCGTCTAGTCGAGGTCGCCGGCCTCGACGCGGTCGAGGCGCTTGTCGCGCACGAGCTTGTGACCCGTGAGCACCTGCAGTTGCTCGGGCTCCTGCATGCCCTCGGCCACGAGGCTCAGGAGGTCGCGCAGCGAGATGATGCCGAGGACCTTGCCGCCGTCGTCGACCACGGGGAGATGACGGAACCACTTGTCGAACATGATCGCGGCGGCGTCGCGCAGCGTGGTGTTCGGGCCGATCGTGACGGGGTTCGAGGTCATGACGTCGCGCACGCTGATGGCCTTGGGCTCGTGGCCCTCCGCCAGGACTCGCAGGACGTCCCGCTCGGTGACGATCCCGCCCAGGGCGTCGCCCTCCATGATCAACAGTGAGCCCGTCTGCTGCTGCCACATCTTCGCCGCGGCCTCGGCCAGGGTGTCGTCAGGAGCGTCGTAGATGGCGGCCGGCGTCATGATGTCCGAAACCTTCATGCGGCGATTCTAGACTGCTCGCACATGCGCCTCGGCCTTGCCTTGCCTCATTACGACACGAGCTATCGAGGGGAGCCCGCGCGCTGGGAGTCGGTGAGGGGCGTGGCACGCCTCGCCGAGGCCTCCGGATTCGACTCGGTGTGGGTCTCCGACCACCTCTTTCTCGACTGGAGCAAGTACGGCGGGCCCTCGGACCGACAGGGCACGCTCGAATGCTGGACGACCCTCGCCGCGCTCGCGGGCGCAACGGAGCGCGTGCGGATCGGCTCCCTCACCCTGTGCAACGATTTCCGCAACCCGGCACTACTCGCCAAGATGGCGGCGACGGTCGATCTCCTCAGCGGAGGCCGGCTCGAGCTCGGGATGGGAGCAGGGTGGTACGAGCCGGAGTATCGGGCCGCCGGCATCGAGATGGCGTCGGCCGGCACACGCATAAGGCGATTGGGCGACGCGGTCCAGATCGTCTGTGAGCTGATGCGCGGCGAAGAGGTCACCTTCAAGAGCGACCACTACACGATCGACGGCGCGATCTGCCGGCCGCTTCCGCACCAGCAGCCGGCTCCGCGCGTCTGGATCGGCGGCAAGGGAGACCTGTTGTTGAAGACCGCGGCGCGTCATGCCGACGGCTGGAACTTCTCGTGGATCGGGTCGTTCGAGACCTATGCCGAGAGATCCCGCGTCGCCGACCGCGCCTGCGAGGAGGCCGGGCGGGATCCGGCGGACCTCGCCAGATCGGTCGGCGCGTACGTCCTGGCGGGCACGAGCGACGCCGACGTGAAGCGCCGTTTCGAGCGCCTCGCGGAGCGCACGCCGGAAGGCGTCTTGACGTCGCCGTCCGACGCAGGCGCAGTATCCTGGGACGAGTTCCGGAAGACCCGCGTCGCAGGCACCGTGGAAGAGGTCGTCGACAAGCTCGGCGCCCTCGGGGATCTCGGCGTCGAGGAGGTCATCGTCAGCCTCGGCGCCCTTCCGTTCCAGGTGTCCGACGACGAGGACGTCGAGCTGGTCGGGACCGAGATCGCCTCCGCGCTTCGCTGAGGCATCGCACAAGGAGGATCGCAATGGGATCGATCGGAGCACCCGAGCTGCTCATCTTCCTCGTCATCCTGTTGGTCGTCTTCGGGGCGTCCCGGCTTCCCAAGTTGGCGCGCTCGGTCGGGCAATCGGCCAAGGAGTTCAAGGCGGGGCTGAAGGAAGGCCAGGTCGCGGAGGACGTCGTCGAGGGCAAGTGCCCGTTCTGCGATGCGGACATCCCGGCCGAGTCCAAGTTCTGCCCGGGATGCGCGAAGAGCGCGGACGAGGTCGTGACCGAGCGCGCTCGCCAGGGCGCGAAGAAGTCGGCCTAACCGGCCGTTACGGAGTCAGGACGACCTTTATCGCCTCGCGCTCGCCGAACGCGCGGTAACCCTCGACCGCGTCGTCTAGCGGGAGCCGGTGCGTGATGATCGCCGTCGGATCGAGCTCGCCTGCGGCAACGGCCACGAGCGTCTCGTCCCAATGCGCGTGCACGTTGGCCATGCTTGCGAACCGAAGGTCGAGGCCCCGCACCCACGCGACGCCCATCGGCAGCTCGTAGCGCTCCGAGCCGTAGACACCGACGATCGTCACGCGGCCCCCGTCCATCACGCAGCGCAGCGCGACCTTCACCGCCTGGACCGACCCCACGGCTTCGATCGCGACTTCCGCCATCCGTCCGTCGGTGCGGGCAGCGATCGCGCCGAAGGGATCCTCTTGCGAGGTGTCGACGACGTCGAGGCCGACGTTGTCACGGGCGAACCGGGCGCGCTCCGAGTCGACGTCGAGCACGAGGACGTCCTTCGCCCCCGCCCGTTTCGCCGCGAGCGCGCAGAACATCCCCACCGGCCCGGCCCCGATCACCACCACGGTCCCGCCGGGAGTGATCTCGGAGATGTGCGCGGCGTAGAACCCGGTCGCGAGGATGTCGCCGGCGAACAACGCATCCTCGTCCCCGAGCCGCTCGAGATCTCCGTCCAGCACCTTGAGGTTGAGATCGGCGTTCGGGATCCGCACGTATTCGGCCTGCGCCCCGTCGAGGTCCCCGGTCAGGGGGCCGAGGCCGAGGGCGCGCTTGTTGCGGCAGTGGTTGAAGCGGCGCGCCGCGCACGCCCAGCACTCCCCGCACGCGATGAGGAACGAGCCGAGCACCCGCTGGTCCCCACCGACGAGCGTCAGGCCGTCGCCGGCCTCGGTCACCACGCCGACGAACTCGTGGCCGATGATCCCGCCGACCTCCATGCCGGGGGTCTTGCCATGCAGCACGTGGAGGTCCGAGCCGCAGATCGCCGTCTTCGTGACCCGCACGATCGCGTCGCGCGCGTCGGCGAGCGTGGGCGCGGGCACGTCGTCGACGGCCACCTGCCCCTCACCCGCAAAAACGACTGCCTTCAACGTCACCTCCGGTCGGTCGAACGCCGACTCTTACATGTCCGCGCGCTCCGGCGGGAGCGGGCCGCGCCTGTAGGTGTCGTGAGAGTCGAGGGGTCTTCGAGGTCTCAGGGGTCAGCGCGCGACCCCCGCGACCCCGCAGACCCCCGCGACCCCGCAGACCGCCGCGACCGTCGAGACGATCGCGGCGTAGCAAAAAGGCATGAACCCCGCCCGAAGAGGGAACATTGGAGGGCATGAGCCAGCCCGTCACGATGTACACCACCGAGTGGTGCGGCTACTGCCGGCGCCTCAAGCGCCAGATGCTCGACGAGGGCATCCAGTTCCGCGAGGTCGACGTCGACGAGCAGCACGACTTCGACGCTCGGATCATGGCCGCGACGGGGGGCTTCCGCACCGTCCCGACGGTGGAGGTGGGCGAGCGGCTGCTCGTGAACCCGACGGTGGGCGAGATCAGGGCGGCCGTAGCCGGCACCAATTAAACAGTATTGTAAGGTGCATATATGGCTAACTTTCGGGACCTCCTCCGGGAGGTCCGGGCCGAGCTCGACGAGGTCACGCCCGAGGACGTGAACGCCCGCCTGAGCGCGGGCGAGCGCTTCGAGCTGCTCGACGTCCGGGAGCAGGACGAGACCCAGCATGGCGTGGTCCCCGGCGCCATCCCACTGTCCAGAGCCCACTTCGAGAGCCGGGTCGAGGACGTGCTCCCCGACAAGAGCGCCGAGGTCGTCGTCTATTGCGCGAGCGGGGTGAGGAGCGCCTTCGCGGCGCGCACCCTGAGAGAGCTCGGCTACCAGAACGTCTCGCACATGACCGGCGGGTTCGTCCGCTGGAAGGACCTCGGCTACGAGACGAAGATCCCTAAGGCGCTCGATCCCGGCCAGAGAGACCGTTACTCCCGTCACCTCATCCTCCCCGAGGTCGGAGAACGGGGACAGATCGCGTTCCTCGAGTCGAAGGTGCTGTGCATCGGGGCGGGGGGCCTGGGCTCGCCGGCCCTCCTCTATCTGGCGGCTGCGGGGGTCGGCACGATCGGGATCGTGGATTCCGACATCGTCGAGGAGAACAACTTGCAGCGCCAAGTCGTCCACGACACCGAACGGATCGGGATGCTCAAGGCCGAGTCCGCCAAGGAGACGATCGCCAAGCTCAATCCCGACGTGAAGGTCGAGGTGCACGCGTTTCGCATCGACGGCAGCAACGCGAAGGAGTTGATCTCGCAGTACGACGTGGTCGTCGACGGCTGCGACAACTTCGACACGCGCTACGTCGTCAACGACGCCGCGGTCGCGCTGCGCAAACCGGTGGTGCACGGATCGATATTCCGCTTCGAGGGCATGGCGTCGACGTTCATCCCATTCGAGGGCCCGTGCTATCGCTGTCTGTATCCGGAGGCCCCTCCTCCGGAGCTGGCCCCTACCTGAAGCGAGGCAGGCGTCCTGGGCGTGCTCCCGGGCATCGTTGGGTGTCTCCAAGCTAACGAGGCACTGAAGCTCATAGCGGGATACGGCGACCCACTCGTCGGGCGTTTGCTCACGTTCGACGCGCAGGGGACTCGTTTCGGAGAGGTAAAGGTCCGCCGCGATCCGCAGTGCCCCGTCTGCGGCGAGGGCGCGTCCGCCTGAGCGCACTCGTCTCGTGAAGGTCGCGGTCATAGCCGATACGCACACGCGTGGGCAGTCCCGCCCGGTCCCGACGGGGGCGTGGCCGTTTCTCGAGACGGCCGACCACATCCTTCACGCCGGTGACGTCGTCGAGCCGGCGTTGCTCGACGAGCTGAAGTCTCTTGCGCCGCTGACCGTCGTGATGGGGAACTGCGACGCGTTCGACGTGCGCGCGTGGGGCGCGCTTCAGGAGACGACGCTAGAGCTGGGCGGGGTCACGGTCGGAATGATCCACGACTCCGGCTCGAAGGACGGCCGTAGGGCGCGGATGCGCAAGCGCTTCCCCGGCGCGCGCGTGGTGGTCTTCGGTCACTCGCACCTCCCGGTCAACGACGACGACGGCGACCTGCTGTTGTTCAACCCCGGCAGCGCGACGTGGAAGCGGATGGCGCCGTACACGTCGATGGGTCTCCTCTGGATCGAGAACGGCACCGTCGAGGGCGAGATAGTCCCGGTCTAAGGGCCTCGAGTTCGGTAGCCTCGGCGAAATCGAGGAGGGCGCATGACGGCCGATCGCAAGCCGAAGGAATTCATGACGAAGGGGGCCGAGCGCGTGTGGCGCTGGTCCTTCCTGATCCAAGTCATCGCAGGAGTCATCGTCCTCGTCGTGGTGCTCGTCCGCGCGCTCGCCGGATGACATCGGCCGGACTTCCCCCCGGCTCCATCCTCGGGGTGTGGGCGCATCCCGACGACGAGACCTACCTGTCGTCCGGGCTTATGGCGACGGCCGTGCAGGCCGGGCAGAGAGTCGTGTGCGTCACGGCGACGCGCGGTGAGGCCGGCTCTCAGGACGAGGCGCGCTGGCCACTCGCCGATCTCCCTGCGATCCGCGAGAAGGAGCTGGCACGAGCGCTCGAGGTCATCGGAGTCAAGGAGCACCGCTGGCTCGACTATCGCGACGGAGGGTGCGCGACGGTGCCGGTCGGGGACGCGGTTGCCAAGGTCGCCGCGATCATCGAGGACGTCCGACCTCAGAGCGTGCTCACGTTCGGACCGGACGGCATGACGGGCCATCCCGATCACGTCGCGGTGTGCCGGTGGACGACCGCGGCGTTCGACGAGGCGGCCCCCGCGGGCTCCAAGCTCTTCTACGCCACGATGACTCCCGAGATGGCCGACGTGATGGAGCCTGCGCTCGCGCCCTACGACGTGTTCTTTGCCGGCCCGCCGCCGCGCACGCCGCGCGCCGAGCTCGGCATCGACTTCCAGCTCGACAGAAAGCTGCTCGACCTCAAGTTCGAAGCGATCAAGGCTCAAGTGAGCCAGTCCGAGGGGCTGCTGAACGCGCTCGGCCGCGACTTCTTCGACGTGAGCAATGGCGAGGAGACCTTCGCCGTCGCCGCCACGAAAGCGCCGCCATCGGAGTGACCGACTTCGACCCGGCGATCCGCGCCTACTACGAGCGGGGGACCGAAGCCGCCCGGCTGAAGGGCGGGTTTCCGTCCGGCCCACTCGAGCTAGCGCGCACGAAGGAGATCATCGAACGCCATCTGGCGGATCGCCCGATGGAGATCCTGGACGTAGGCGGCGGCCCCGGCGTCTACGCCGCGTGGCTCGCGGACAAGGGCCACCGCGTGTCGGTGATCGAGCCGATTGCGCGTCACGTCGAAGAAGCGAGGGCGGCACACCCCGCGGTGCGCGCCGAGCTCGGGGACGCCCGCAGCCTCGCCGACGCGGACTCCTCCGTCGACGTCGTCCTTCTCCTAGGGCCGCTCTACCACCTCGTCGAGGCGGACGACCGCCGGACCGCGCTGCGCGAGGCAGCCCGCGTCCTCCGGCCGAGCGGAGTCCTGTTTGCGGCG
>DATBND010000054.1:0-4411 GCA_036554505.1 Actinomycetota bacterium
GCCGTCGGTCACATCGTTGCCGTCGCGTTCCATTTGTCCCCTTTCCTCGGACCTTGTTTTCCCTGCGGTCGCGTCGCGAAAACACCGCGCACGCGGCTAGAGTCGGGGGCATGTCCAAAAGGCCGAGCACGCTGGCGCTCCGCGTCGCGATTGTCGCGATCGTCGTGATGCTGTATCTCGGCCCGTGGCGATCGCCGCGTGGACGTCGCTACGACTCTTAGCGCCGCGCCGCCTCGCCTCGGGCTGGGACGGCTGAGCGAGCCCGCCAACGCCTTCCTATGCAGCCCGATCGCCCGCAGCCCCCGCGCGGACAGTTCCGTAAGCGCCAGCCCGCACGCGGAACAAGGCCCTGCCGCGCCCGGGCGACGAGGCCAGCACGCCCGCGCGGCGCGCAATTAGCTCCGCGGCGCGTGCGGGAGGGCTCAGCCCCCGAACACGTGAAAGAGGATCCGTCGTTCCTTCGGCTCGTCGAGCTCGAGCAGCACGAGTCGCTGCCACGTCCCGAGCAACGGCTCTCCGCCATCCACCGGGATCGCGTGCGACGTCCCGCCGACGATCATCTGCGTAACGTGGGCATGGCCGTTGCGCCGCTCGCCCTCCTCGAGGATGTTCTGCGTGCGGACATCCATGTCGTCGTGCGCGTAGTAACCGTCCGCAGGAACCAAGGCCTCGAGGCGACCCTCAAGATCCTTCATTACCCCGTCCTCCCACTCGTTGATGAGGAGGGCGCACGTCGTATGAGTCACGAACGCCACCGCGCAACCGGTGACCACTCCGGAATCTTTTATCGCGCGTCGAAGATCGTCGGTCAGGTCGATCCACGCGTGTCGGCGCTCAGCCGTGACGACGATGTCGGTGGTTGAGGATCTCACGGTTGCTCCCTCGTGAAGTCGGTGTGTGCGATGTCGCAAGTCTAGGCAGCGCGATCGCGCGACGACTGCAGTGAAATGTGGAGATTTCGACAAACCTGGCGGTCGCGCGACCGAGCGATCCAGTTAGGCTGTCCCGATGGACGCCGCCGAGCTCGAGAAGCTCTCCTCCAAAGAGCTCCACGACATGGCGATGCGGCGCGCCATCACGCACCTCGACGTCGGTTGGCTGTGGTCGTTGGTGAAGACGATCCCCGCCGCGGAGGCCGCCGCCGGCAACATCGGAGAGGCCGAGACCGACGTCGTGAGCCTGTCGGCGCTCCTTAGTGACCTCGTCAAGGCCGACGAGGGCGAGGAGGCCGAGGCGCTCCGCCCGGTCTACATCGACTATCTGAGCAAGCACTCTCGAGCTTAGGCAAGTCCCGCCCGGCCGGCTCGCCCGACACACCGATCCCGGGGGCCGAGCAAATAGCCCGAGCCGCCCGGCGGGGGTGAGGTCGCCCGACAAGCCGATCCCAGGTCCGAACAAGTAGCCGCCGGCGTCCCAGGCCGGCTCACGTCGCCGGGCGCACCGAATCCCAGGCGGCCGGACAAGCAGCCGCCGCCGCCAGCCCGCCTGATGGCCGGGAGGCCGGGTGGCCGGGTAGCCGGATGGCCGGGTGGCCGGGTGGCCGGATGGCCGGGTAGCCGGGTGGCCGGGTGGCCGGGCGGCCGAGTGGCCGGGTAGCCGGGTAGCCGGGTGGCCGGGAGGCCGGGTGGCCGGGAGGCCGGGAGGCCGGGAGGCCGGGTGGCCGGGTGGCCGGATGGCCGGATGGCCGGATGGCCGGATGGCCGGGTGGCCGCCGTCCCGCTCGTCCCGATCGTCCGCTTCGAGACTCCCTCGATTACGTACTACAGCCCCCTGGAGCAAATACCGATCTATTCCAGGACAGGGGGCGCCGGCGGAGACGCCGTAGGCGGCCGGAAGGCGCTCGCCTGTCGTCGTCGGATCCGACAGGGAGCAGAGGCGTTGACGAGACTCAGGCGAGCCGTCCGTTCGGAGGCGGGATTCACGCTATTGGAGCTGATGGTGGTCATCGTTCTGACCGGCATCGTGCTCACCCTCAGCGCGTTCGCCGTCCGACAGTTCTGGCTTCGGCGCTCCCTCCAGGGCGCCCAGGACCAGGTCGTCGTCCAGATGCGTCAGGTGCAGCAGCGCTCGATGGCCGAGACCTATCCGATCGTGTACGGCGTCCGCTTCCAGAAGGGCAGCTCGAACTGGGGCATCGTCCGCTACAACGCGACGTCGCAGACGTGCCAGGCGGTCAACAACCTCACGATGGGTGACGGCGTCAGGTTCGTCAACGACGCTGAGACGGACTTCCCCGACGTGGTGACGGCCACGGCCGCGTGCCGCAACGCGTCGCCGAGCTCGGCCTCCTACGAGGTGCTGTTCTTCTATCCGAAGGGCTCGACCAACGCGGCTACGGGCGGAAGCTCGGTGAAGCTGGAGCAGCCCGCCATCCCCCGCACGAACAAGGTGATCGTGTCCCCTCTGACGGGACGGGTGACGCGCGCATGACGCGATGGTTGGACGGACAGCACGGCTTCTCGCTCCTCGAGGTGCTTGCGGCACTCGGGGTCTTTGCCGTGGTGACCCTCGGGGTCGTGCCGCTGCTGGGCTCGGCGCTCAAGGCGTCCTCGACCTCGCGCTCGGAGACCGTGGCAGAAGAGGCGGCTCGCACCATCATGGAGCGCATCCAGGGCACCAAGTGGTACGTGTCCTATGACGCCAAGCCCAACAAGCGAGTCGACATCCTCGACCTCTACTACCCCCAGGCCGCGTCCAACTCCGCCATGGGCCAAAGCTTTAGCTCCAACGCCGCCAACGCCCCGCTGGTGGGCACCGGCGGGGTCTTCACGACCACGTGTGCGCCGCCTCCGGTCACGGCCAATCCCGCGTGCAACTTCGAGGTCCCCGAGGGCCACAACGTCACCATCAAGACCAGCTTCATAAGAAAGCGCACGCCCGCCACCACCCCCGAGACCTACGAGATCGTCACCCCGTGCGTGACCCTCCCGTGCTCGACGCCCTACACCGCGCCGTACGCGTGGAACTCCCAGGGAAACGACATGCCGGCCGCGACCCTCATGGACGTCAACGTCACCGTCGGGTGGACCCAGCACGGCAAGGCCCGCAGCTTCTCGTTGCGCGCCATCCTGGGCGAGCGCAAGTTCTCCGCCACCGGCGCGGTCGACGCAGGCCCGAGCCCCACCGCCGGCGCGTCCACGGCTCCGGTATCCACCGGGGTCGCCAAGATCCACGGCAACGCAGTCATCGACTACGTCGTCCAGGCTCAGACCGGCTATTCGTCGAGCACCGCGTGGCCCGCCAACGGCTGCCCGGTCGCTCCGTGCAAGAGCGAGGGGACCTACACGTTCGGCATGTCGGAGTCCACGATCAACACCGAGGACACCGGCTCGACCGCGGATCAGACCAACAAGGTGGCGGACTTCCGTATCGTGCGCACGTATCCCGCCAACCAGGCCCCTCCGTCGACGCCGCCCCCCGACCTCGCCAACGTCCAGGGTGCGACCGCGGTCAAGCACGCTCCTCCATATTCGCTGACGACGCAGGCCGCGCTCTCGGCTCCTACGCAGCCGATCATGCACCCCGAGCTTCCGCAAACGCCCGTACAGGCCGTGGTCTACGGAGGCGAGGTCAAGAACGTCAAGGTCGACATCGCCAACGAGCTGCCTCAGGCCGAGGGCGAGTTCAAGACCTACGGGACGACCAGCGGCATTCAGGAGACCCAGATCACCAACAGCCAGATCGACTACACGACGTTGGATCTCGATCCCACCCAGCCTCTCTTCTTCATGACGAAATACACCGGCACCAACCCGATGGGGCTCGGCGCGCACACGAAGGCCAACACGTTCGCCCTGAACAGCGCGTCGCGCGCCGTGCAGACGCAGAGCTTGGCCGGGTTCTCGGCGGGCACGTGGCTTCGCACCAACAATGGGAACAGGTCGTGGAACTCGTTCTTCTTCAACAACTTCGTGGCGAACGTCAACTGCAAGGCAACAGGCAACTCTGCTACTGCGAGCGCGACCGCGACATGGAGCGTGGACCTGTCGGGCTATTACGACCCTTCGAACAACGGGAGCACGCCGAACGGTGGCACGCTGTGGACTGCGAAGCTCAACAGCAGCGGCAACGACATCTTCAACGGCGCCTCGGTGCCCGACGCCCTCGCTTCGCTGAAAGCCCTCAATCCACTCGAGATCGACGTCTCCACGAACACGAACGACATCTATCTCTTCGAGAAGCGCGACGCCAGCGGCGTCATCACGCAGAAGGGCTACTTCAGCGACATGACGGCTTTGAAGAACCCACCGACGAGCGTCTCGGAGGACGGGCGCACGGTGACCGCGTCGATAGACGGGGCTCTGCGGATCGACACCGCGTCCCTGAACGCGGCGATCCCCGAGACGCAGACGAGCTTCTCGTTCATCAAGACGTCGTGTGAGGCGGTGGACAACCGATGAGGACCCCCGCC
>DATBND010000141.1:0-3475 GCA_036554505.1 Actinomycetota bacterium
CCGCCCGGCCGGTACCACGCGTACGTCCAATTCCCCGCCGACAGCACGAGACGCGCGGCGAAGCGCACGTCGGCGTCTCGTCTGAACTCGCCTGCGGCGATCCCGTCCTCGATGATCGAGCGGACCATCGACTCGTAGCGATCTCGCTTCTCCTGCACGATCGCGCGCAGCTCGGTCGACAGGTACCGCCATTCGTTGAGGAAGACCGTCGCCGCGTCGAGGTGCTCGATCGCGGTCTCGATGTGGCCGACGAGAAGCTTGCGGAGGCGAAGCGACGCGATCGCCTCCATGCGGAACGCGCTTTCGCCGCGCTCGAGGAAGCGATCGGCCCCTTCGTTGACGACGTCGAACAGCAGCTCCTCTTTCGAGCCGATGTGCGCGTACAGCGACCCGCGTCGCAATCCGAGCGCCTCCGCCAGGTGTTGCATCGACGTCCCGTGGTAGCCGCGCTCGGAGAACAACCGGGCGGCGACCGAGACCATCTCGTCGCGCCGCGCGCTGCGGGCTCGCTCGGGGGCCTGGACCACGGTGGCTCTCCTCGTTCCGTCGACAAACAAACGATCGTTCGCAAATCCTAACCCGCTTTGTGGAGGCCGCCTCCCGCCGAGCCGGCCCGCTTATCCTCGAGCGCGTGCCGGTGACGAGGGAGGACCCACCCGACAAGCGCGCGCCCGCAGCCCTGCGGCGCCTGAAGAAGGCCTATCCCGACGCCCACGTGGCGCTCGACTTCACGACGCCGCTCGAGTGCGTGGTGGCCACGATCCTGTCGGCCCAGTCCACCGACGCCCGGGTCAACATGGTCACCCCGATGCTGTTTCGGAAGTACCCGAGCCCCGAGGCGTACCTAAGCGTGTCCGAGGACGAGCTCCAGAGGGACATCCAATCGACGGGCTTCTTCCGGCAGAAGACCCGGGCTCTGCGGAGGATGTCGCAGAAGCTTCTCGACGACTACGGCGGCCAGGTGCCGAGGACGATGGCCGAGCTCGTGACGCTGCCCGGCGTCGCCCGCAAGACCGCCAACATCGTCCAGGGCAACTGCTATCCCGAGGCGGCGGTGAAGGATCCCGAGGCGGGCCTGGCCGTAGACACCCATGTCGGGCGGGTGGCCGTGCGCCTGGGCCTGACCGAGCACGACTCGAAGCAGGCCGAGAAGATCGAGCGCGACCTCATGGCCCTGATGCCCCGCAAGGACTGGTTCCAGACCACGAACCTCTTCATCGCGCACGGCCGCCGCACGTGCGACGCCAAGCGCCCTCTGTGCGAGGACTGCCCGATCGAGCGCCTGTGTCCGTCGAGCCAGGTGGCCGGCCTGCCCGACCTGTTCCGGGTCAAGAGGAAGCCTCCGAAGGCGCCGGTGAGGAAGCCGGGCGCGTCGAAGAAGACGGCGGCGCGACGGCGCTGACTCGGACGTTCACGACGTCGTGCCGGCGGCCTGCTCCCCGGGCCGCGTCTCGATGGCGGCACTGGCCGCGTCACGCCTTAGCTCATCGAATTTCGGGACGCGCGGTCGGAGGAACCAGGCGAAGGCCCGAGAACACTCTCGCGGACGAACGATGAGAAGGAGGGGATGGATGAAGCGCGTGCGCCTTGCTCTAGCTGTAGGGATGGCGGCCTTGTTCACACTCAGCCCGAGTGCGGCTTTCGCAGATGGGCCGACGGATCCTCAGTGCCACCAAGCTCTCGTGGACTTCGCCGTCGGGATGTCCCAGTACTGGCCCTTCAGAGAAGAAGGCGACCCGCTGCCGCCCTGGGAGCCAATACGGTACAAGTACGTCACCACCTACTGCCTGTAGGCAGGACGGACCCAGCCGCGCAGCCGTCGCCCCGCCGTCGCCACAAGGGAGCCAGAACCCGCCGAACGTGATATCTTGAGCAAGTGCTCAAAGCATCTGCTCAAGCGGCGTCTGGTCCGACGAAGGCGCGCATCATCGAGGCGGCCCTGGAGACGCTGAAGAACGACGGATTCTCGGGAGCGAGCGCTCGGACGATCGCGCGGCGCGGGGGGTTCAACCAGGCGCTGGTCTTCTATCACTTCGGCTCCGTCACGGACCTGTTGCTTGCGGCGCTCGACGACAGCAGTGCCCGTCGGATGGCCGCCTATCGGGCCGCGCTGGAGGACGTCTCCGATCCGGAGGACCTCGTCGCGACCGCCTTCCACCTCTACCGCGAGGACCTCGCGTCCGGGCACATCACCGTCGTGACCGAGATGATCGCCGGGAGCCTGGCCAATCCCGACCTGAAGGCCGCGATAGCGAGCCGCGTCGACCAGTGGATCGACCTCGCCGAGGCGGCGCTCGGCCCCGCTCTCCGTGCCACCCCGATCACGAGCATCATCCCCACGCGCGATCTCGCGTACGGGATCGTCGCGATGTATCTCGGCGTCGAGCTGTTGTCGCAGCTGGCGAGCGACGACGACCGCGTCGGCGGGCTGTTCGCGTCGGCCGAGTCGGCGGTGAGCCTCCTGTCCGGCCTCTTCGGCGGTCGGCCGTGATGCGCCGCGTTACGACCGCCAGCCGTGCGTGGACGATCGCCGGCCTGTTCCTCGCGACGCTGCATCTCGGGCTCTTGTGCAGCGTCTCGTTGTTCGACGCGGGACGGGTCGTGGCCGACTGGCCCGAGCGCGTGCCGTGGCTCGTTCTCGTGGCCATCCCCGCTGCGCTCGCGATCGCGGGTCTGCGCAATCCCTCTTATTTGCGCGCGGCCGCAATCATCAGCGTTCCGTTAAGCGTAATCTCGCTCGCCGGCGCGACATTGCCGTTGATTATCCCGGCCCTCTGCTACGTCGTGGCCTACATCTCATGTGAGTCGGAGGCCCCCGCGACATGAGCAAATGGCTGAGGACGAGCCTTTCTGCAGTGGTCGGTGTGGTCGCCTTGGAGGTAGCGCTGCGGGTCGCGTGGCCGATGGTCGACGACAACGATCCTGTGCCGGGGCTAGAGCAGCAGGCAGCTGTCGTCGCAGTAGTCACTCTGGCGCTCCTCCCTCATCTGATCGCGCTGCTTGCTCGCCGCCGCCCGCGATTGTTGAAGGCCGCGGGGACCGTCGGTATCGGTTTGACTCTGGCCTCCATCTGGATGGCGTTCTTCTACATGGCGTTCGCCCTGATCTTCATTGCGCCGCTCCTTTGGCTTCTCCCGTCGATCTTCTATCTGGTGGCGTCGAGAAAGGCCGGAGGCGAGGCGCGTCTCTCCATGCCCGTGCTCGTCCTGGGCATGCTTCCGTTGATTGTCGGAGCCTCCCTTAGCCTCCTTCTCACCGACGACCCCCGATGCACACTCGTGGTGCGTCGCGGTGGGGATCTGGTCCACCAGCAGCAAGACCCGTGTTATCCGTCCAGCAGTGGGCGCCTCGGCGTAGACGTTGTCTCGTGGTCGGGCACGGACGACGCGATCGCGTTGCACGAATCGCTACTGAGCCTGTTGTCGTCCTTCGGAATCATTGCGTTGGCCGTGGCGGGCGTCCCGCCTTCGAGGCC
>DATBND010000142.1:0-3239 GCA_036554505.1 Actinomycetota bacterium
CCGTCGCTCGGCACCGCTAGGCACCCCCGCGATCGTCTCGACGATCGCGGCGTAGCAACTAGTGCGTGCAGCTGCCGGTGCCGACCGCGTTCGTTCGAGCCGCGGCCTTGTCGATGTCGGGAGCGACCTCTCGGCCCGTGAGCGCGTAACCGGTGTCCTCGTCGGTCGTCGACGCGGCGAACACGACTCCGGCGACCGTCCCGTCGGGCAGGACGAACGGCCCGCCGGAGTCCCCCTGGCGGACGACCGAACGGAGCTCGTAGATCTCGCGCGTCACCGCGGACTGGCCGTAGATGTCGCGCCCGACCGCGTCGTAGCGAGACTGCACGGCGGCGCGGTGTGCGACGAGCTCGCCCTCGCGCTCTCCTGGATATCCGAGGGTCGCGCCGGGCGTGCCTCGATCCTGATCGGTGGTCTCGAGCTCGAGCACGGGGCCCGACAACCCGGACACGCGCACCGCGGCGATGTCGGTGTCCGAGTCGTACAACACGACCGTGCCCTCCAGGCTCCCGGACGATCCCTGCTGCTGGATCTGAATCGCCTCCCGGCTCCCCGCGACGACGTGGGCGTTGGTGATCACGATGTCGGGTGCCGCAACCCAGCCGCTGCCCAGTTGCGTGCCGCCACACGCCGGCGCGATCACGCGCACCGTCGAATCCTGCGCGGCACGCACCGCCTGGCGCGCGATCGCGTTCGACGGGAGATCGACCGGCGGGCTCACCGGACGCTGGACGTTCGCGAAGACCTGCGGGAAGCCGGATGTGTCGAGGTACTGACGCAGATAGGCGAGCACGTTCGGTGGCTCGGGCAAGGCGCGATTGACCCAGCCGAGGATCGTGGACCTCTGGAGCGAGCGAGCGACCTCCGGCGAAGGGCCCTGCACGAGCAGCGAGCCGACCAGCCAGTACGACACCAGCGTCACGGCGACGCCGAAGGCGGAGCCCAGGACCGAGTTCACCGACGCGAGCCGCCCCGCGCGTGCCCGCAGCCCCAGCTTGTGCCCGAGGTAGTAGCCGCCGGCCTGCCCGGCGGACAGACCGACGAAGACGACGATCAACGAGATGATCGCTCCCTCCAACCCGGCCTGCTTGGTGAAGAGCGCGGCGATTCGGGGCCCCGCGTAGACACCCGCGAGGAGGCCGAGGAAGCCCCCGCCGAGCTCGAACACCTGCCCCACCATGCCGCGGCGCCATCCCCGGTAACCGGCGAGACCGGCCAGGACGATGACGATCCCGTCGGCGAGGTTCACGTCAGCCGCCGAACGGCCACAGGTTCTCGCCGAGCCCCGTCTGGAGGGCGCGCATCGTCAGGCCGAAACAGAGGAACGCGCCGAACCCGAAGATCGCTATCGCGACGCGCTCGTGACGGCCGGCGTACCGATGGGCGAAGAACAGCACGACGAGCGGAAAGAGGGCACCGTAGACGTAGTGCGCTCCTGCAAAGCTGATCCCGGGGGGTCGCCGCCCGCTGAGGAACAGCACGATCCCGGCCACGACCTGGATCACGAGGACGATCTGCAGGAACGCCAGCAAACGCCAGTACCACTCGCCCGGATCGCGGTTGAAGAGATACGTGAAGATCGAGACGAGAAACAGCACGACGAAGCCCGTCGGCACCGAGTAGGCGACGTAACGATGTAGATCGACGACTGAGTCCATGGCCGGCAAAGGTTAAACGCTGCCGGGCGGCTACCCCCGGCTCAGGCCGACGCGAGCGCGGTCAGACGAGGGACGCATTCGGCCACGACGGACTCCACGCGCCGCTCGACGTCGGCCCGGTTCGCGCGCGACACCTCCCCGTCATCGCGGTCCTCCAGCCACTCGCGAGGGATCACCTCGGGCCGGCCTGCCATGCGGGCGAAGTGCATCGTCCACACCTTCGGAACGACGGTGTCGGCCTGATACCCGCCGCCTCCGGTCGCAACCCATCGACCGTGCGCGTGCTCGTGGACGACGTCGTGCAGCAACTCCGCCATGCGCGGGTAGACCGGCATCGTCAGGCCGAGGTTCGCGAGCGGGTCGCCCCAATGCGTGTCGGCACCGAGCTGGGTCACGACGACGTCGGGCGAGAAGGCCCCGGCCAGTTGCGTGAGCAGCCGCTCGAGCGCCCACAGGTAGTCGTCGCCCCCCGTGTAGGGGTCGAGTGGAAGGTTTGCCGAAGTGCCCCGCGCCGCAGCTCCTCCGATCTCGTCCTCGAACCCCGTCCCGGGATACAGGTAGCGGCCCGACTGGTGCAGCGACACCGTAAGGATCCGCGGCTCGTCGTAGAAGATCCACTGGACCCCGTCGCCGTGGTGGACGTCGACGTCGAGGTACAGGACCCGCCAGTCCGGCCGCATGGCGAGGATGCGGGCGATGGCGACGGCCGGGTCGTTGTA
The DNA here is from genome assembly GCA_036554505.1 of Actinomycetota bacterium. Taxonomy (GTDB): domain Bacteria; phylum Actinomycetota; class CADDZG01; order CADDZG01; family WHSQ01; genus DATBND01. The sequence continues at coordinate 2,378 of DATBND010000142.1, forward strand.
GATGCAGAATCCCGACGCCTCGCGCCGGCGCGCGTGGTGCAGCCCGCCGGCGGGGTTGAACGAGTGCGTCACCTCCTCGGACGCGACGAGCTCGGCCGCGCGCAACGACGCGCCGCATACGGCCGCGGCCGCCGTGTGCATGCCTCGGAAGATCGGGTTGTCACCAGTGCCCAGCCCGAACTCGAACCCGGCGCGCGCCGGCACGCTGCCGGAGTCGATCCCCTTCACGACGTCCACGAAGTCCGCGTCGTGCACGGCGAGGATCTGGTCGTCCGTGGCGGGCGTCGAGCTCACCTCGACGACCCGGTCCCCGTCCACCAGACCGAAGCTGCGGATGTGGTCGTAGGTCAGCAGAACGCGGTCGGGTCTCAGCGGATGCGAGGGGCCGAAGTCGTACGCCTTCGCGATGTCGTCGACGACGACGAGCGCTACCGAGCTCATCAGCGTGTTCTGTCTAGGTCAATCGCGCATCTGCGCGCGCTGAAGCTTGCCCGAGAAGTCGATGCCGACGGTCTTCCACTCGGTGAACTCGTCAAAGGACTGGGGACCGGCCTCCCGGTGCCCGTTTCCGGTGTTCTTCATGCCGCCGAAGGGCACCTGGATCTCTGCACCGATCGTCGGCGCGTTGACGTACACCACGCCGAACTCGAGCTGCTGGACCGCCTTGAACGTGTTGGTTATGTCGTGCGTGTAGATCGCACACGACAGGCCGTACTCGGTCCCGTTGGCGATCTTGATCGCCTCCTCGACCGACTCCACCCGGATGATCCCGGTGACCGGGCCGAAGATCTCCTCCTTGGCGATGCGCATATCACCGGTTACGTCGTCGAAGACGGTGGGCGCGACGAAGTAGCCGTTCGCG
>DATBND010000177.1:0-9682 GCA_036554505.1 Actinomycetota bacterium
ACCAAAGACAGACAAACCACCCTCACTACCGCCGGGGAGCCCGTGCTGGTTTCCGCGTGCCTCGCCGGCCGAGCGTGCCGCTTCGACGGCACCGCGGCGACGGAGGGATCCGTTGCCCGGCTCGTCGCCGAGGGGCGCGCAGCCCTCGTCTGCCCCGAGGCGGACGGGGGCCTCGGGACCCCGCGGCCCCCCGCCGAGATCGTGGGCGGGACGGGTCGCGACGTGCTGGACGGGACCGCCCGCGTGGTCACGGCCGACGGCCGCGACGTGACCGACGCCTATATCCGGGGCGCGCAGATCGCCCTCGCCGCGGCGACGCGCGCGGGGGCCCGGCGGGCGATCCTCAAGGCGCGCAGCCCGTCGTGTGGCCGGGGGGCGGTCTACGACGGGACCTTCTCGAGGACGCTGACCGCGGGAGACGGCGTGACCGCCGCCCTGCTCGAGCGAAACGGCATCACGGTCGAGACCGACGAGGACGCCTCGGCCTAGAGGGCGGCGGACGCGCCCGTCGCCCGCCAAATCCCCCTGAAACACCGCGAACACGGCGTCGTCTGCGCGCGGGACCTCGTGGCAGGCAGGAGGGCCGTCGTGCGGGACGAACTTTCTACGCAGAAACGGTGCGATGAAAGGAATCGAGATGAAGAAGAGCGTGGTCGTGCTCCTCGTCCTCGGCCTCATGTTCGGAGCCCTCCTCGGGGGGGCCGAGGCGAAGAAGAAAAAGAAGAAGAAGCCGCGCAAGCCGGCGCGGGTCGAGCGGGTCGTGGAGTTCAACTACACGACCGCCTCGCCGGGAGTCTCCGGCGTAGTGGGACTGTGCCTGGCGGCCGCCGGCGTCGAGGACTCGGGCTGCACCGACGTCGCGACCAGCACCAAGGAGGCGTACGTGATGGTCGAGATCACGGATGCCAGCGGACAGCCCGTGAACTTCGACCTCGCGCAGGACACGGACACCTCCACGCCCTACTACGACATCTTTGCGAGTGGCTGCGGCAAGACGGACGCAGCGATCCCGATCACGCCCGGCCTCCCGCTGCGTATATCGACGACCGCCGCCGGCGGCCCGGACTGCCCGGGCGTCGCCACCACCGGCTCGGTGAAGGCGGTCCTCAGCAACTTCCCATAGCACGAAGAGTTCACCTCTGAGAGAGGGCCGGGCGTCACGCCCGGCCCTCTTTTATTTCCAGGCGTGGCAGCGGGGGCTCGAGAGTTTTGTTTCCGTCGCAGGAGTAGCGCCGACGAGGCCGAACTCTCCCGCAGGAAAAGAGTCTGGGTGGAAGGGAGACACGGATGAAGAAGAGCATCGTCGTCCTGCTGGTTCTGGGCCTCATCATGGGCGCCCTCGTCGGCGGAGCGGAGGCGAAGAAAAAGAAGAAGAAGAAGCCCCCGGTCCCGACCAAGATCACTCGAGTAGTCGAGTTCGAGTACACGTGCCCGTGCGTCGGCCAGTACCAGTTCGGCTCGGCGACCGGCACCAACCTCGGCGGAGGCCCCATCGCCACTGGTGCCGAGGACCTCTACATCACCGGTGAGGCAGTCGACGCCTCGGGCCAGCCCGTAGCGGTCGACATCAACCAGGACACGGACGGCGACGGCTTCAACGACGCCGTCGGAAGCTTCTGCGGCAAGAGCGAGGCTCCGATCGCCATCACGCCCGGGCTCGAGATCCGGGTGTTCGTCGGGAACCCGGAGATCTGTCCGGGGGCCGCGGCGGGAGGCACGATCAAGTTCGAGCTCTCGAACATGCCGTAAGACGCACCACTAGCTACAACCAAAGGGGTCGGGCCCATGCCCGGCCCCTTTTTTCTTCCCCGCGCGCCGGGGGCGGCGGGGCCCCTTCTTTCCCCGCGCGCCGGGGGCGGCGGGAAGGACTGTGGGCCTCCGAGCAGAACCCTTCCCCCAGACCTCGATAGGGACGAATGAATGGAGATATCGATGAAGAGGAGCACCGTTCTGCTGCTGGTCCTCGGGCTGGTCTTCGCCTCGCTCGCGGCCCCCGCGGTCGCCAAGAAGAAGAGCAAGAGGGTCGAGCGCGTCGTCGAGTACACGTACCAGGTGCCGTCTCCGGCGGTATCGGGAGTGGTTGGGGCATGCGTCGCCGACGCTCCGGCCAGCACGGGTTGCAACGAGATCGCGACCTCCACCAAGGAGCGCTACGTCACGGTTGCGGTCACGGACGCCTCGGGGCAGCCGACGAACTGGTACCTCGCGCAGGACACCGACACGGCCATCACGGGCCTCGAGATCTTTGCGAGTGGCTGCGGCGAGACCGCCGGGCCCATCGCGATCACGCCGGGCCTCGCGCTGCGGGTGCAGGTCGGGGCCGTCGGCGGACCGGACTGCCCGGGAGTCGCCACCACGGGTGACGTCAAGGTCGTGCTCTCGAACCTTCCGTAGCCACCAGCACAAACGAAAGGGCCGGGCGTATGCCCGGCCCTTTTAGTTGGCCAATCGTCGAGACGATTGGCTTCTCGGTTATTTGGCCATCGTCGAGACGATTCGCTTCTCGTTTGTTTGGCTCGCTGATGAGAGGCGCGGCTGGCGAGAGGCGCGTCTAGCGGGCGGCGGTGAAGCGGTTGCCCACCTCGTCCCAGTTCACGACGTTCCAGAACGCCTCGACGTACTCAGGCCTGCGGTTCTGATACTTGAGGTAGTACGCGTGCTCCCACACGTCGAGCCCGAGGATCGGCGTCTTGCCGTCGATGAGCGGCGAGTCCTGGTTCAAGGTGTCGATGATCGCGAGGCTCCCACCGTCGACGACCAGCCACGCCCACCCGCTGCCGAAGCGGTTGACCGCGGTCGCGTTGAACTTCTCCTGGAGCTCCTTGAAGGAGCCGAACGCGTCGTCGATCGCGGATGCGAGCTCGCCGCTGGGCTCCCCACCGGCGTTGGGGCCGAGGATCGTCCAGAACAGCGAGTGGTTGGAGTGACCACCGCCGTGGTTACGAACCGGTCCCTGGATGTCGCCAGGCACCTGCGAGAAGTTGCGAAGCAGGTCGTCCACCGACTGGCTCGACAGATCGTCATGGCCTTCGAGCGCGGCGTTGAGCTTGTCGATGTAGGTCTGGTGGTGCTTCGTGTGATGGATCTCCATCGTGCGCGCGTCGATATGAGGCTCCAGCGCGGCGTAGTCGTACGGAAGGTCAGGCAGCGTGTACTTGCCCATACCTCCTCCTTTCGGTCGAGTCGGTCGTCGGGCAGCTCGATTGCGAGCCTACCCGTGACAACCTCGGCGATGCCGTGGAGATTTCCGTGCGCTCAGCGACCGTGCCATCCGGCGAGCAGCTCGGCCTCGCGCTCCGGCGAGAGGCCGGCCGAGGGGTCGGCGGGCGAGGAGCGCGCCCACTCGATCGTGTCTCTGATGGTGTCCTCCAGCGGCCGCGGCGAGAGACCCTGCCCCAGCGCTCGCCGCGGGTCGGCGGCAAGCACGAACCGCTGCGGATCGCGCGCCCCCCATAGCGGGATCTCGCCCTCCTTGACTCCCGCGTCGAGCAGAAACCTCTCGTCGACCCACGTCACGACATGCCCGGGCGCGCCGGCGGTTCGCGCCAGGACCTCGAACATGTCGGCGAACGTGAACGGAGGCGGGGGCGTCATCGTGTGCGACGTCCCGTCCGTCTTCGATTCCGTCACCGACACCGTGAAGCGCGCGAGATCGCGCGCGTCGATGACCTGAAGCGGATCGTCGGGGGGGCCGGGGGCGAGGATCTCCCCACCGCGCGCGAACCGGCGAACCCACCACGTGAACCTCTCGGTGTGATCGTGCGGTCCCACGACGTAGCTCGGGCGCACGATGGAGAGCGACGAGAACGCGTCGCGCGCGGCACGTTCGCATGCTGCCTTCAACGCGCCGTAAGTGTCGCCGGTGACGATCTCGGTCGGCGGCCCCTCCAGGGCGCGCAGCGGCGCATCCTCCGTGATGCCGGGCTCCGGCGGGTCGGCGTACACCGAGATCGTCGAGATGTACGTGTAGTGCCCCCCGCGGCCACCGAGCGCGTCCGCCATGGACGTCACGTGACGCGGGACGTACGCGCACACGTCGATCGTTGCGTCCCACCCACGAGACGAGAGCGCGCTCAGGTCCTCGTTTCGATCGCCGAGAAGATGGGTCGCCTCGGGGAAGAGGTCGGGGCCGGTCACGCCGCGGTGAAAGAGCGTGACGTCGTGGCCTTCGGCCAGCGCCGCGTCGGCGATGTGGCGTCCGACGAACTGGGTCCCGCCGATCATCAATATTCGCACCCCGGCATCCTAGGCTCCGGCGCAACGGAATCGCCCTTGGCGCGCGTCGCCGCTGTTAGTAGTTTGGGGACGACGGAAGTTCGATCAAGGGAGGCGCTGACGATGCCGGAGGTCAACTCGTTCGACACGGGCAAGTTCTGCTGGGCCGACCTGGCCACCACCGATCCCGAGGCGGCGAAGAGCTTCTACTCGTCGCTGTTCGGTTGGGAGATCGAAGACATGCCCATCCCCGGCGGCGGCACGTACTCGATGGCGCGCGTGAACGGCCGGTACACCGGCGCACTCTCCGAGCAGATGGAGCAGGAGAGGTCGCAGGGCATCCCGCCGCATTGGAACGTGTACGTCAGCGTCGACGACGTCGACACTTATGTGAAGAAGGCCGAGGCCACCGGCGGAACGGTCCTCATGCCGGCGTTCGACGTGCTCGACTCCGGCCGGATGGCCGTCATCGCCGACCCGACGGGTGCCGTCTTCTGCATGTGGCAGCCGCAGGAGCACCCGGGTTACGGGCTCGTCAACGAGCCCGGCGCGATGGACTGGAACGAGCTCATGAGCCCCGACCCGGACAAGGCGCGGGCCTTTTACACCGAGGTGTTCGGTTGGAGCGCAGAGGCGACGCCCATGGGCGATGCCGGCGAGTACACCGTCTTCAGCCTCGGCGAAGCTGCGGTAGCGGGCCTGATGAAGACGCCCGAGGGCGTGCCCATGCCGCCGAGCTGGACCGTGTACTACAACGTCGCGGATTGTGATGCGACCGCCGCCAAGGTCTCCGAGCTCGGAGGTCAGGTCTACTTCGGCCCTCAGTTCATGGAGACCGTCGGCAAGTTCGCGACGTGCGCGGACCCGCAAGGTGCCGTGTTCGCGATCATCACGCCGGACCGGAGCGCGCCGACCCAGTAGTCCGGAGGTCGCCTCCTAGAAGCGCAAACGGCGGCCGCGCTCGTCGCGCGCGCCGTCGATGACGCGGTTCGTCATCGTCACCGCGAGAACGAGCGCGAGCGGCAACACGACTGCCCACACCAGCACCATCGCGTCAGCTAGCCCGGGCGACGAGAGTGGCTCCGGCGGCGTGAAGTGGTTCGGCGGGGTGAGCCCGGCCGCGACCGACGACGGACGCCCGGCTCCCGTCGCGTCGACCGCGAGGTCGTAGGTCAGGTCGCGCGCCTTGCTGTCGAGTCGGAGGAACGTGAGCCACATGCCCGACTCGGGCATCCATCTCATGCCCTTGTCCGAGCGAAGGTCGCTCATCAGCAGATCCGACGCGCGCTCGCTCCGGCCGAGGACCAGCCCCTCGGTCGTCGAGACGTTCACCGTCGCCGGGTCGACCGGCTTGGGAAGGAGCGCGGGCTTGTCGTCGGTCAGGAGGTAGACATCGGCCTCGATCCTCTCGCCCCCGGCCTTGCCCAGTCCGAGGATCCGTAACGGGACCCACGGGTTGGTGGTGGGGATGCGAAGGTGGATCGGGACTCCGTCGCCGATCCGCAGGTCGTCGACGTCGTCGTCCTTCGGGTCGAAGCTCACCGCCATGAAGATGGGGCTGCGGCGCGCGTAGAACTCGAGCACCTCGGGCGTGTCGGGCGAGAGATTGAACCCGTTGTCGTTGGCCCACGTTCCGACCGCGGTCGCGCCACCCTCGAGGATCGTGATGTCGAGGCCGTCGATCTCCGTCTGCAAGATCACCTGTGCAGGCCCGGCCAAGGCGGCGGAGTCGGCCGACGTGCTCACCGCTCTCAGCACGGGTGGCGACGTCTCCTGCTGGAGCCGCTGCAGGGTCCACTCACCGCCGCGCGTCACCTTCGAGGGGATGCCCGGCAGGGGCACGATCGAGCCGAACTCCGCACCGCCGCCGACGAACTCGAACGACGTCACGTAGTGCTCGACACCGTCGTGATACGCCGCGAGCGTCGAGGTCCGCAAGAGGTTGACCGACCCGTTGGGGGCGACGAGCCCTCCGCAGGCCAGCGCCGGCCCCGCTATCGCCACGACTAGGAGCGTGCTGAGGAATAGGCCGGCCGCGATCCGCTTCATGGAACCCCTCTCTTTCGCCGTTCGTTGACCGTCCGCAGTTGGACCGCAACGCCGCTGCGATTTGTTCCAGGACAAATCGCCCAAAGAGCAGGAGAAGGGGCAAACCGGCCGTACCTACTTCGTGGAGGGGGCGGGATCGCCCCGCCGGTAGGCTTGCCGCCTGCCGAGGGACCGTTGACGGGGGAGTACGTCATGAGAAGGGCACTGATCGCAATATTCGCGGCGCTGATCGCCGTTCCGCTGCTTCTGCCGGCCACGCCGGCCGTCTCGTCGCCGGTGGCGACGGGCGACCCCCAATACACGGCATTGGGGCGTGTCTTTCCCGACCCCCACGGTTGCAACGCCGCGGGATCGCCGTTCGCGAAGGGGACCGTGTGCGCGACCGACTTCATCCAGTTCCAGGAGATGATCGACGGCCTCACGTACCTCGAGACGCTGTTCCCCAAATTCGTCGAGTTCTACCAACTCGACACGGACTTCGCGTGCAGCGGCGCGCCGGTGAGCGAGCCCGACAAAGCGTGCGCCGCGTTCAAATCGGCAGGGATCCCGGTGACGGCCAGCGCTCAACAGGGCGAGGGCGTCACCCGCGAGCAGAAGTCGCTGCACATGGTGCGCATCACCGACGAGCGCGTGTCGGACGCGAAGAAGAAGTACTTCGTCTTCCCGTTGTCGATCCACGGCATCGAGCGTGCCGGGGTCGAGGGTGGCACCCGCGCGGCCGAGGACCTGGCGACGTGGGCCGCGTGCGAGGCCGAGCTCGCTCCTGCCGTCGTCGATTGCGGCAACCAGGACAACGCCGGGCCGCACCCGATCCTCGAGGCCTCGCCCGAGAAGTCGTTGTTCGCAGGGGAGGCGCTGAAGAAATCCGTCGTGTACTTCATCTATCCGAACTCGGATGGATGGTCGCGCGGGGATCGCACGTCGGGCACTAGCTTCTACCAGCGCTACAACGGCAACGGTGTCGACCTCAACCGCGACTGGCCCACGCAAGGTTTCACGTTCCGGCCCTACACCCCATGGTCGGAGCCCGAGACGCTCGCCTTCGGAAAGGTCTTGCCGGCCGTAGGCCCTCGCGACAAGAGGGGGAACCCGAAGTGGGACGGCGGCATCGACCTCCATGGGCAGCTCATCGACCGTGCGTTCTCGTTCACGCTGATGGGCGGGACCGAGCGGCCGTTCGACAAGAACCAGCGCATCCTCCAGGTCGTCAAGGGCGCGTGGGCGGACGCCGAGGCGAGGCTGGCGTGGTCCCCGTTGATCAAGCCGAACGACGCTCCCGGTCAGCCCGACGATCCGCGGCTCTACGGCGTGCAGTGGGGCACGGTGTGGGACACGATCGACTACACGATCACGGGCGGGCTCGGCGACTGGATCGACTCTCCGATCGGGCTGAACGGTGACGGCATCGACAACGAGATGTCGCTGTCGCACCTGAGCAACTGTGGAGTCGGGAGCTGTTTCGACCAGGACGTCGAGCAGCTACACGTCGACGGCAACAAGTCGCTCGTGTACTCGATGATCAACTACTCGCTCAAGCCCGAGGGCCACAAGTTCAAGACGAAGGGCCGCGTCGGCTACCTCTTCAACAAGGGCGTCGTCTCGGGCAAGCGCAAGAAGCTGAGCCCGAACAACCGCTACAAGAAGTACAAGACGCAGGACCCGATCGAAGACGAGATCCTCTCGGTCGCCAACGAGCACACCTTCGAGTTCGAGATCAAGGGCCCGAAGGACAAGATCTACAACGGAGGCGTCACCGCCTCGATCACCTGTAACAACCTGCAAGGCGTCGGCCCGTGCGCCCTGAACGAGGCGCGGCTCGAGCGTAAGAAGCCGCAAGAGCCGAACACCCAGGGTGAGGAGTGGGAGGTCGTCAACAGCTACTTCAACCAGGGCAACACCTACGTTCAGGCCGGCCAGGCCTTGCACGGGAACTACCCGGTGCCCGGGACGTACCGCGTGAAGATCTACAACAGCCCGCAGGGCATATTCGACCTCGACATCTCCTTCACGAAGGAGCAGGCGTGGGCGGACCCGGGCCAGCTTCCCTACCGGGCGACCAACATGAATTTCTGGAAGGACCTCAAGAAGTTCACCAAGCCCAAGATCGGGAAGGTGACGCCCAAGCAGATCACCGGATCGAAGAAGTGGCAGAAGCGCTACGACACCATCGTCGTGACCGACAAGGCGTACCCGAAGAAGGTCGCGAACAAGCTGAAGAGCTGGGTCGGGAAACGAGACGGCAACCTCGTGCTGACCGACTCGGCGTTGAAGATGCTTCCGACGATGAAGATCGTGTCCGGCAAGTCCAGCGTCGGCATCGGCAACGTCTACGCGGGTTACGTGAACTTCTCCACGGGCGACAAGGAGGTCACCTACGACGATCCGCTCGCCAAGGGCGTCAACCAGCCGGGCGCGGCCGAAGGTGGCGCTCCGTCGAACGACGACCCGTCGCCGAGCGGCGAGATTCACAGGCACCAGACGTACGAGCCCGTGCCGATCGGGTACTCGATCCAGACCGACGGCGGCGGCAACGCCAACAACTCGCCCTTCTATTACGTGACGGCTCCCGCGTGGGCCAAGGCCAAGGGCAAGGAGCGGGCGGCCGGGACGACACAGTCGACCGCCAACGTCACGTTGGGCGAGACCGCCTACAAGGGGGGCCGCATCCGGTTCATCGGTGCGCTCTTGCCGATGCCGACCGAGAAGTTCGACCACCCCTACGGGCTCGCCGACTACTCGTTGACCTACACCGGCTACCAGCTGCTGAAGAACGCCCTGAACTGGAAGAGCTAGCTGTAGTTCCTAAAGACATTGTTCACCCGGCCCCCCGCCGGCGTGCCGGCGGGGGGCCGTCGTCTCCATGATGGACATGCCCTTCGTCGAGCGCGAGCCTTGCCCCTGATGAGCCTCGCGTACGCGGACCTGCTCGCCCCCGACGACCTACACCGCTTGCGCCGGCCGCGCGCCGCCGTCGAGGACGTCGTCAGCTCACCCGGGCGCCCGCTCGAGCCCAATGTCCGCAATCGCATGGAGAGTGCGTTCCGGCACGACTTCTCCACCGTGCGCATCCACGACGACGACCAGGCGCGTGCAACGGCCCGGGAACTCGGGGCCCGTGCCTACACGGTGGGAGACGATGTCGTCCTGTCCGATAGGGAGACCGCCACCGAGCAGTCAAGCCGCCTGATCTCGCACGAGCTCGCCCACGTCGTTCAGCAGCGGCCGCGGCGAGGAGCCGAAAGCTCCGGACAGTCGACTGCGGCCGCAGAGCGAGAAGCCGGCGAGCACGAACGGACCGACGCTGTCCACAGGCCTCCGGGAGTGAGGGCGACCGCGCCGCGCGGCGTGGTGCAGCGTGCTCCGCAGACCGCCGGCGGCGGCACGCTGCCATACCGCGAGGCGATGGAGGAGATCGCCC
>DATBND010000178.1:0-9138 GCA_036554505.1 Actinomycetota bacterium
ACGGCTCCGGCCCGTACCTCCCGACCGCGATCGACGTCCGGTTCATCGCCACCGCCAAGCCCTCCAAGTCCAAGTAACTCGCCGGCGCGCCGCGCTGCTTGGGAGGGCCGATCCCCGCCGACGTCTAGGGCTCAGGCGGTGGCCGTCGGATAAAGGGCTTCGGCCTCGGTGCGGCGCGTCTCGCTGCGCTCGCGGAACTGCGCCTCCAGGCTCGGGTTAGACGCGAGCAAGCGCCCAAAGGACTCCTTGGAGAGGACGAGGAGCTCGGTGTCGTCGCACGCCTGCACGTTCTTGGTGTGCGTGCTGTCCATGAGCAGCGATATCTCGCCGAAGTACTCCCCCGGGCCGGTCCGGGCGATCTCGATCTCGCTGCCGTCGACCTCGTCGTAGATGCGGACGCTGCCCTCGAGCACGATGTACAGCGCGTCCGCCGCCGTGCCCTTCTCGAAGACGTGGGACCCGGCGGGCCAGATCAGATTCACCGACGCGCCGGCGATCTCGACGAGATAGGTCTCGGACAGCGCGTCGAAGCCGGGGACGTTCTTGAGCGCCTTGATCAGGCTGTGGGTGATGGAGTGCATGCGTGAAGCCTCTCCTATGATCCCGGAGAGCTCAATCCGGCCCGCCGAGGAGGATGGATGTCGTCGATCGCCAGCATCCCCGTACGTATAGCGCAGATCTCGGACATCCACTGCGGGGAGAACAGCTTCGACGCCGACATGCTCTCCGCCGCCATCGAGCGCATCAACGCGATGCGCCCCGACGTAGTCGTCGTCGCTGGAGATCTCACCGCGGCGGGTTATCAGTGGGAGTTCGAGGAGGCCGCCGCCTGGCTCGAGCGCATCGAATACCCGAAGGTCGTGGTGCCGGGCAACCACGACTCCCGCAACGTCGGCTACATCCACTTCGAGAACTACTTCGGCGAGCGTTTCTCGCGTTTTCGCATTCCGTTCGAGGGCGAGCGAGCCGAACGTCTCGGCGCGACCGGCCTTACCGTCGTCGCAGTGGACTCGTCCGAGCCCGACCTGAACGACGGCCGCGTCGGGCGCGAGCACTACCCGTGGATCAAGGAGCAATTCGACGAGCCCGGCGACATCACCGTCTTCGTCATCCATCATCACCTGGTACCCATCCCGGGAACCGGTCGTGAGCGAAACATCATCCTGGACGCGGGCGACGTCCTCGCCGAGCTGACGCAGCTTGACATCGACGTCGTGCTCTCCGGGCACAAGCACGTGCCCTACTTCTGGGGCGTCAACGGGATGTTGATCTGCAACTCGAGCACCGCGACGACCCGCCGGGTACGCGGCTTGACGCCTCAGTCGTGGAACGAGCTCCAGATCGACTCGTCGACGATCAAGTGCTACACGCACTACACCGACGGGCGCCGCGAGCTATCGCTGATCTTCAGCCTCAAGACGAGGGAGATGACGCGTGAGGCCTTCTATCTGACCGACAAGTTCCTCGGGTCCAACCACTTGCTCATGGACCAGAAAGAGGTCGTGGGCTAGCCCAGCTTCGCCGCGGTCTCCGCGATCTGGCGATCGTAGATGTGGATGCCGAACCCGGCGAGGCCCTTCTCGGCCTCCGCCAGCAACTGGCGCGCGCGCTCGACTTCACCGTCGCCTCGCTCTGCCAGCACCATCGCCCGAAGCAACCGCAGCGCGTACTTCTCCGCCTCGTTCGGCAGCTGCTCGGCCAGCTCGAACGCCGCCTCGAACCCCGACTCCACGCCGTCGATCGCTCCCGCCGCGTCCGCGGCGAGTGCCCTCACGGCCCCGAACGCGCGGCCGTCCCACCGCATCCAGTCGTCGCGCGGAGACGCCGCCAACGTCTCGTAGTGGCGCGCGGCCTCGTCCCGCTCCCCGAGCAGCCACAACGACTCGACCACGAACCCGAGGAGGCCCCAGCGCCCGATCGCGTAGATGCCGTCCCGTTCGGGGACCAGCGGGCGCGCCTCCTCCCACACCTCCATCGCTTCGTCCTTGCGGCCCGCTAGGGCCAGCAAGAAGAAGGACAGGCCGAGCCCCCAGCCGTACAGCACGCCGGGCGGCTCGTCGCGCGCGGCGATGCGGGCCATCTCGATTGCCCCGTCCATGTCACCGGCGTACGCGCGCGCGGTCGCGAGGAACAATTGCCCCTGGGGCAACCACGGAAGGTCGTAAGTCCGGCACAGCTCGATGTCCTCGTCGGCCATCTTCAGGAAGCGCTCGGGGGACGGGTCGACGCTGTTCGCCATGATCATGCGCGATCGGTGAGCGAACATGAGCCCACCGCCGAAGCCGAGGCGCGTGGAGATCTCCTCGAGCTTGTCGAGCTCCTCCGCAAGCTCACCGAACCGCCCTGCAAACGCGAGCGAGATCACGACGAAGGCCTGGGCCGTCGCGTAGTTCCATTGCGCAGGCGCCGGCTCGAGGATCTCCGCACCCCGGCGAGCAAGCTCGATGCACTCCTCGACCTGGCCGTACGCATAAAAGTGCGTCGCGGCCGCGGCGATGCACTGCCCCTTCGTCGTCGGGTCGTCGACGCGGTCGGACAATGCGATCGCTTCTTCGAGCATCGCCTTCGAGCTCTCGTACTCGCCGGCCCACCCGAGTCCGACGGCTCCGAAGACGAGCAACAGGGCGCGCTCCTTCGACTCGGTCTCGCCGACGAAACCAAGGGCGCGCGCGGTTATCTCGAGCAACTCGTCCCAGCGGCCATCCCACCCGAGCTGCATGACGATCGCGTGAGCGACCGTCGCGATGGCCTCGGTGTCACCGAGCTCTTCGTAGATGGCGAGAGCGCGCCGCCAGTGCGGCATCGCGAGCTCGAGCGATCCCGAGCTGCGCTTCGCATGCCCCAGCCCGACGAGGATGCGAGCGAGCGTCCGGGGGTCACCGTCCCCGGCGAACTCGAGCGCCTCCTCGAAGTACGCCGCGGCGTCGGCGAACGCCGCGCTCGCCTGCGCGCGCTCTCCGGCCAGCGTCAGGAACCGGACCAATGCGTCCGGGTCGCGCGCGCCCGACGCACGCAGGTGGTTCGTGATCTCTGCAGCATGCGTGTCGAGGTCGGACGCGTATAGGCGCTCGAGCGCCTGCGCCGCCTGGCGATGGAGCTTGTGCCGGCGCGGCGGAGTCATGCCGCTGAGAAGCGTCTGACGGATGAGCTCGTGCACGAACTCGAAACGCGTCTCGTCGGCACCACCGGACAGCGGTTGTACGAGCGAGAGCTGCTCCGCGTGCTCGAGCGCGTCGAGGAGCTCGTCTCCGTCGAGCCCTGCGACCTCTTCCAGCACGGCGTACTCGAACGTGCGACCGAGCACGGCGGCACCGCACAGAGCGCGCCGCGCGGTGTCGTCGAGCGCCTCCAGGCGGCGGCCGATGACCAAACGGATGCTCTCCGGGACGTCCACCTCGCCGATCTCGACGTCCGCCCGCCACGCTCCCGCGGAATCGAGGAGACGTCCTTGCTCGGAGAGGTGCCGGAAGACCTCCTCGACGAAGAACGGGTTGCCCTCGCTCTCCTCGTAGATCGCGTCCACGAGCTTGTCCGGAGGGGCCTGTCCCGCGAGCCGCTCCAACATCCCGGCGACGCCGTCGCGTCCCAGACGCTTGAGGTTCACGCGCTGGACGAGGCGCCGGCGAAGCAGGCCGTCGAGCACGCGGGCGAGCGGACGGTTCGTGTCGAGCTCGACGTTCCTGTAGGTGCCGAGGATGAGCACGGGAACCTCCGAGAGGCCTTCGGCAACCCTCTCCAGCAGCGCGAGGCTCGAGGCGTCCGCCCAGTGGAGGTCGTCGAGGATCAGGATCAATGGGCGCGCCGACGCGGCCCGCGTGACGAACTCGGAGATGCTGTTGAAGAGATAGCGCCGCTCCTGCTCGGGTGGAAGCTCGAGGCCGGGCAGGATGTCGTCGTAGAGGTTGCGAAGTTGCGGCATCACCTTTGCGATCTCGCCCGCCGCATCCCCGAGCGCCATCCGGAACGTGGCCGGATCCACCTGCTTCGACGCGGCCTCCAACAGCTCGATGAACGGCAGATACGGGATCGGCGACTCCACGTCATAGCAGCGGCCGGTCAGCACGCGGTGCCCGCGCTTGATGCCGTCGTTGGCGATCTCCTGTGCCAGGCGCGTCTTGCCGACACCGGGCTCGCCGCCGATGAGCACGAGCGCGCCGCTACCGGCGGCGAGGTTGTTGAGGTGGGTGGATAGCTCGGCCCGCTCGTGCTCGCGCCCGACCAATGGGGTGAGGCGCGACCGAGCAGACGTCTCCTCCCGCCACTCGACCTCGAAGAGCCGCCACTCGTCGTCGAAGCCCTTCAAGCGCGTCGTCTGCGGGCCGCCGAGGCGCAAGCCCGGCATCCCACCCACGAGCGCCTTCACGATGTCGGAGACCAGCACCTGCTGGGCCTTGGCCTGGCCGGTGATCCGGGCCGCCGCGTTGACGACCGAGCCGTGGATGTCGTCGCCCTCCAGGATCGCCTCGCCGCAGTGGACCCCTATGCGAACCGGGACCGCGCCGTCGGCCCCGGCGCGCTGCGCCGCGTCGAGCGAGCGCTGGATCGCGATCGCGCATCCGACCGCCATGCGCGCGGACGAGAACGCGACCATGAGGCCGTCGCCGAGCGACTTGACCACGCGGCCCCCGTGCTCCTCGACCTGCTCTCGCACGATGCGTTCGTGCGCCCGGACGATCGCGCGTGCGCCGTGGTCGCCCACGACCCGTCCGAGATCGGTCGAGCCTTCGATGTCGGTGAAGAGGACAGTGAGAGTGCCCTCGGCCGTCGCCTGTGCCATGCGGCAACTCTAGTGACGGATCGAGGGTCGTGCCAGCAGGGTCCCTGGGGCTAAGAGGGGTCCGCCTTTCGAGACCGCGCACGCTCCTCGCGATCGCGCGCGGCGCGCTCGTCGGCAGCTTCGACCGTCGGCGCGCTTCCGCCGAGATGAGCCGGGAGCCACCATGAATCCTCCGGCGATGCGGGCGCCTGGCGATATTCGGTTTGTGCGCGCTCTACGAGCTCGCCTATCGCATCCATCAGCCGCCCGGTGATAGTCGTCGCGTTTTCGCCCGTCTCCCACTTCAGCGGAGCCCCGATGTGAACGTCGATCGCGACTTTTCGCTCGAAGTTCTTGGGCCTGTCCTTCGTGAGGATGCGCTGGCTGCCCCAGACGGCGCACGGGATGAGCGGCGCCTCGGCCTCCAGCGCCATGCGAGTCGCTCCGTCCTTGCCGGCGCGCGGGACGAACGACCGGCTGATGGTGCCCTCCGGGAACATCCCGACGAGCTCGCCGCGTCGCAGCGCATCGACGCCGAGGTCGATCGCGCGCTTACGGTCCCCGAAGCGATCCACGGGAATGTGTTTCATCCCGCGCATCAGCGGGCCCGAGACCTTGTGGTCGAAGACCTCCTTCTTCGCCATGAAACGCACCAGCCGGCCGCGCTGGCGCGCGGCCGCTCCGACGAAGACGAAGTCGAGATAGCCGACGTGGTTGCTCGCGAGGACAGCGGGACCCGACGCCGGGATGTTCTCGACGCCGTAAGTCCTTATGTCCCAAGCCATGGCCTTGAAGATGGACAGCGCAAGGCCGATGACGGGTCGGTAGACGGGTTCCATCGCAGAAAGGTACCGGGTCTGCGACGACGCGCGCGTCAGCTTTGGGTCAGACCATCACCCAGATCTTCGAGTGGTCCATCGGGTCGACCTTCACCGGCACCGTCATGCCCGGCTGGATCTGTGGGATCGACGTCGGCGAGATGACCTGGGTGTGCTTGACCGGCTGGGGAGCTCCGCCGGCGACCGATACCTGCACGTCCATCGCGACCTCGGGCATGTAGTTGACGGTCTTGCCGGTGTGCATGATCTGAGTCACCGTCGCCTGTCCGTCCACTCCGCTGGTCAACAACTCGCTCATCTGGGCTTGCTGCTCGTTGACCTGCGTCATGGCCTCGCTGGCCATGTGGATGCTCTCGCGTAGCCCGGGTCGCTTGTAGCCCTTCGTCTGGTCCTTCAGGTTCTTCATGTCCTTGAAAAGCCCCATCCGATCCTCCTGAGTGGGAGCGACACGCTGTCGCCCGGTCGAGTCCCACCGTAGAGAACCAAGCCGAGCGCAACCAGGGGGTCGGACAAAAAGACGGCCGCAACCAGGGACCGCTCCGCTCCCCGTGCTCGTAGGCGGACTTCCCAACCTAGCGCGTGCGCTTCAGGCTCTCGAGCACCTTCTCGATCTCCGCTTCGGCCGCGGCTCGATGGAGATCCTGGTCGAGCAAGGAGAGCGCGTACGACTCGCACGGCTCCTGGTTCTCTTGCCACACGATCACGAGCTGGCCGACCCCGGGGTCTCCGACCCAGATCAGATAACCTCTCTGCCCCCTGGCCGCCACGGTTGGGAATCCCTCCTCCGAGACCTCCTGGGCGGTCGATTCGAGTTCGGTCACCAGCTCGACGGTCGCCGGGTTTCCGGAGGCGTCATCGTCGTCCTCCCAAAGGAGGATGGCGTTCTCGTCCTCTTTGTCTCTCCTCGGTGGAGGGGCTGCCTCGTTCTTTGCGAGCCATGGGAGGTATGTCGGCTCGTACTTCGCGTAGTCGCAACTCCCGGTATCGGCGGTCGCCGCGGGCACGCTGGGTGCCCCTCCGCGTGGCATCGCGTCGTCGCCGTCCAGCAGTCGAGGAACGAACAAGGCCGCGGCTGCCACCACGAACGCTGCCGCCACGAGCGCAACGCTCTTCAGCCGGGGAGCTCTGGACGCAGTCAACCCAGGCGAGGGAGCTATTCGCCGACGGTCAATATGTCGAGGCCGCGGTAGATGTCGACGAGATAGAGCGTCGAGTCGTCCAGCCAGATCGGCTGCGACGTGGACCCGCCCACGGGGATGAAGCCGCCGACCTCCGTCAGCTTGCCGCGCGCGTCGACGCCGAGCAACCGCATCCCGTTCTCGAACCACGCGACCGCGACCCGGCCGGAGCGCGCGTAGTCGGGCGCGACGTCGAACGCGTACGAGGAGCAACCCCATGCGTCGTACGGCGCGCGGCCCTCCGAGTAGACGCCACCGGGCTCGCTGATCTGGAAGCGGTCGACCTCCTTGAACGAGTGGAGCTTCCGCCACTTGCGTGTGTCGTAGGTCGCGAACGAGCCCGATCGCTCCGAGCACGGGCCGCTGAACGGCGTCTCGGTCGAGATCAGCGCGTAACGATGGGTCGCGTTCACCGGCCAGTCGACGAACGCGGGAGGCGGGTTGACGGCCGCGAGGCCGGGGCCCGATCCGGGCGATTCCGCAAGTGGCTGGGTGACGAGCACGCGCGGCTTCGAGGGCTTCTTGCGGCCGTCGAGGTAGAACACCGGACGGGTTCCGGTGAGGACGCGGCCCGGCGCGACTTCCTCGATCGCGTGGAACCGCTCGATGACAAGACCGTCGGTCCAGTCCCCGACGATCTCCGGAACGGACGGGTTACGCAGGTCGACGATCGTCCCCCGGCCCCCGTACGCGTAGCGACAGCGCAGCACGCACGTCCACATGTGGTCTGGCTTCGGAAGCGCGACGTCGGCGAGCTTCGTCGGCGCGGCCTTGTCGGTGACGTCCCACACCTCGAGGGTCGTGTCGGGGTAGTCGCGCGTGAGGATGAGGATCTTGCCGTTCGTGTCCGGTTGCTCGTTGAACACGTGCGCGGGCGAGGGGGTCGTCGACAGCATCTGCGGCGCGGTGGGATCGCTCACGTCGTAGATCGAGAACGATCGGAACGTAGTGACGTAGAGGTGCTTGCCTGCGCGCACCGCCCCGACGCCGCCTCCCGCGTCGATCGGAAGCGTCGATACGTACTCGACCGGGCCCGACACCCATCCGCCGGCGACCGCCTCCCACTCGGGCGCGGCCGGAGACGGGCTCGCGGGGAGGAGCAGCGCCGCGCCGAGAACGGCCACGGCGAGTCGCGTCGCGAGCCGGGCGCGCCGCGACCTCCGCGCGAAACGTCGAAAACCGTGGATCACGAAGCCTCCGATGCGTGCGATTCGGCCGTTGGCGGACACTTCGCCGGGCGGGCTCGCCTTCCTGCCGGGGGGCTTCGCCGGCAGGCCTCCGGGTAGGTAAGCCACATGCCCCCCGCTCGCCGAGCTCTGGAGTCGGCCGCCGCGCCCCTGGCCGGGGCGACGGCCGGCCTCTTCGCCGCGCTCTCGGCCGCTCGCCGTAAGAGGGTCTTCCATCCAGACGGGACCGCGTTCGAAGGCTCGGTCACGTTCGGCGTGAACCGCGACCTCCCCTTTCATGGAATCGAGCGCGCGCTGGTCCGGCTCTCGCGCGGGATCGGCCTCCCGGAGAAGGCGCCCGACATCCTCGGCCTCGCGATCAAGCTGCCGGATCTCGATCACGACTTCCTGTTCGCGACGTCCGGAGAGGGAGCGCTGACGCGGCACTTGCTGGTCCCGGCGGGCGGCTACTTCCGGCGGCCGTACTCGAGCGTCCTCCCCTACGAAGTCAACGGGAAACTCGTCGTCTTCGGAGCGCGCGCCGATGCGTTCCTGGCCGGCGCTCCCGACGGCGAGCTCGAGGACCTCGAAGCCTTGGTCGAGCGCGGACGCGTCCGTTTCGACCTGACGTGGGGCCCGGCCGGGCGCGGCGAGATCGCCACTTTGGGCTCGCTCGAGCTACGCACGACCTATGACGGTGACCTCGCGTTCAACCCCTTCAACACGTACGGGGCCGTGCGACCGGCCGGAGCGCTCAACCGGCTCCGGCGAGAGAGCTACGGCGCAAGCCAGCGCGCTCGCCCCGACACGGAGCACGTCGCGACAGCTAGTACGTAAACAGCCGGTCGGCCGCGAGCGACAGCTCGAGCAACTGCTTCGGCATGACGAGGTTGACGGGCTTGCCCTCGACGTCGCTCTCGGTAAGGCCGCGAGTCGCGCTCGACAATTTCGAGGCGTAGATCTGCCCACCTCCGTTGGTGACGCCGTCGTAGCTCTCCCGCAGGTTGCCCGTCCCGAGCCCGTTCAAGTTGTCGAGCACACCGTCGCGCAGCAACTGGACACCGTCGCCGGCGAGGAATATCGAGACGTCGTGGCCGTCCTCGACCGCCATCTTGGCCACCAAAAAGCCGAGGCACGCGCGCGTCGGGTGCTCGGGTCCGTGGGTAATGTTGATCATGATCTTCGCCACGTTCGCTCCT
>DATBND010000198.1:0-9494 GCA_036554505.1 Actinomycetota bacterium
CCTTCCGGGGCCAGGCGCTTGGAGGGGCGGCACGGGTCGATTTCCCGACTCCTGTGGGTCCTGGTCGCAGCCACAGTCGCCTCGCGACCAGCCGAGGCCTCGTCACGCCGTCAGCCCGGTATACGTGACGGCCAGCGCGCCGCACAGGGCGCGTCAGATTCGTACTCTAGAAGCCATGGGTCTGATACCGGGGCAGCGCATCACGATGATCAACGAGTGCGCGACGCTGTTGGACAAGCGCGAGTGGTCAGAGATCGACCTAATCCTCGACCAGCACCATATGCCGAACGATCGGTGGGATGGGGACAAGCGGTCGTATGCGATTGAGATGACGAAGCAGTGCGCGGACGAGGACTTGACGACGCTCCATTCGTACTTGACAAGCGAGAGTGATCACTCGGCTGCAGGTAAGTCGCCGTTCAAGAGCGACCGACTCCGACTATTCATGTCTCATCTCGCGATACACCGAGAGTTTGCAGGTGTAGTCGGAGGTCGACTTGCCAGTTACGGCGTGGAGGCGTTCGTTGCGCACGACAACATCGAACCTAGCCTCGAATGGCAGCAGGTGATCGAGGCGGCGCTCGGTGATTGCGACGCCATGGCGGTATTCCTGCACGATGGCTTTCGGGACAGCAAGTGGTGCGATCAGGAGGTGGGTTGGGCGTTGGGGCGCGGCCGACCGATGCTGCCGCTCCATTTCGACCATGACCCGTATGGCCTCATGGCGAAGTACCAGGCACTCAAGTGCACCGGGAGAAACGCCGCTCAGGTTGGCGATTCAGTCGCCGAGTGGCTGGTCAAGGTGCCGACCTTACAGACTCGCCTCGCCGCGAGCCTGGCACACGCGTTTCGCTACTCGCCGTCCTGGCGCTCCGGTGCCCCCACTTTCTCAGCAACATCCTCTTGGCACGCCTGTCTACTTGGGGCCAGAGTCAGCTACGGGGGCCGGCGCGCTGAAGTTCGATGCTCGGCGCAGGCGGGCCAGCGCGCGATCGCGGCCCAGCACCTCGAGCGAGTCGAACAACGGGAGTCCGAAGGCCGAGCCCGTGATCGCGAGCCTGATCGGCGCCTGAACGACGCGCAGCTTAGCGTCGAGCTCCTCGCATACCTCGAGGGTCGCCTCGTGGATCGCCTGCGCGGACCAGTGGACCGACTCGTAGCGCTCGACGGCCGCCTTCAGCACGCGCGCGGGGTCGACCTTCTTCGACGCCTTGGCCCACGCGTCCGCGTCGATGTCGACGCCGTCGTCGGGCAACGTCAGGAACTCCAGCAGCGAGCGGACCTCCGTCAGCACCTTCGTTCGCTCCTGCACCAGCGGCACGAGCGACGCGGCGGCGTCCCAGTCCAAGCCCTCGGGCAGAAAGCCCGTCGATCGCTCCACGAAGTCCTCTGGCGACATCGCCCGGATGTGCTGCTCGTTCAGCGCGGTCATCTTTGCGACGTCGAAGAACGCCGACGCGCCCTTGACTCGATCGAGCCGGAACAGCTGCACGATCTCGTCGACGGTCAGGAACTCGACGTCGTTGCCCGGAGACCAGCCGAGGATCGCCAGGTAGTTGACGATGCCCTCGCGGATGAACCCCATCGCGATGAAGTCCTCGAGCGCGGCGTGATCGCGCCGCTTCGAGAGCTTCTGCCGTTGCTCGTTCAAGAGCAGCGGAAGGTGGGCGGTGTCGGGGAAGTCGACGTCGGTCAGCGCGTCCCACAACAGCTTCTGCTTCGGGACGTTCGACAGGTGCTCCTCGCCGCGCACGATGTGCGTGACGCCCATGTCGAGGTCGTCGACGGTGACCGCGAGGATGAAGGTCGGGCTCTCGTCCGAGCGCAGGATGACGAAGTCCTCGATGTGCTCGTGGTCGAACACGACGTGGCCCTTCACGAGGTCGTCGACCTCGGTGACGCCCGGGGGCACCTTGAAACGCAGGACCTTGCCGGGCGCGGTCTCCGCTGCCGCATCGGCCTCCGGCGCGCCCTCGCGTGCGACGAGCGGAGCGTCGGCCCAATAGGCGAGCCCGGCCTCCTCGAGCTTGTCGGCGGCGGCGCGGTGACGATCCCGCCGCTCGCTCTGGCGCACGATGTCGCCGTCCCAGGTGAGCCCGAGCCATGTCAGCGCGGCCTTGATGCCCTCGACGGACTCCTCTATGTGCCGCTTGGCGTCGGTGTCCTCGATGCGAAGGAGAAAGCGGCCGCCCTCATGCTGGCGCGCGAGTACCCAGTTCAGCAGGGCCGAGCGCGCGTTGCCGACGTGGAACGAGCCCGTCGGCGACGGGGCGAGCCGGGTCGTGATCATCGCCGGAGCCTATGACCTGACGGCCGGGCGGGTCCTCCAAACCGGACTCGAGCTTTTCGGGATGGACAATGGCGGGCGATGACGACGACCGCGCCCTACCGCGCCAGGCGAAACGCGATCGTTATAACCGTCGTCCTGGGCGCGGTCGGCATCTTCCTGGTCGGATACGCGCTCCGACAGCGAAGTGCAGGCGCCGCGTTCGCCGATCGTGCCGTCTCGGTGGAGGCGCGCGTGGTGTCCGCGACCGAGACGCAGACCCGCCGCAACCCGCCCTCCACGAAGGCCCAGGTCGCGTTCACGACTCCCGGATCGGTGGGCCCCACGTTCGGCGAAGTAATCGATTGCCCCGAGGAGCGGATCTCGCCCGAGTCCGACACCGCGCGCGTGCTCTACGACCCCGACGACGTGACCGACATCCGCGTTCCGGGCTGCGTCGACAAGGACTTCAAGCTGTTTCTGGCATTGGGCGGGATAGTGCTCGCCGTCGACGTCTTGTTCGTCATCGGATTGGTAAAGAGCCGGGGTCGGTCGGCCGACTTGCAGCAAGTTGCCGCAACGGCCGACCCGGATCGCACCCAACCCATCGTCGTCGAGCAGAGCCGGAGAAACACCGTCATCATCTACGGATTCGTTGCGATCATTTCCGCGCTTGCGGGGGTGCGCGGCCACATGGGCGCGGTGACGTCGACGGGACGAATCGTAGGAGACGTCATCTTCGGAGCGCTGACGATGGGCTCGATCGCCTTGTTGATCGTGATGCGACGCAATCCCGGGCGCGTCACCGTCGGACGCGACGCGATCACGTATTCACACCGGGGGGCGAAGAATCCGATCGTGCTGCCTCACACCGGGGACCTGTACATCGGCGGGACGCTGATCGGGACGACCGGGGCCCGCACGCGCTACCTGAAGGTGCAGGGTTCAGACCGCGCGATCCCTCTCGAGATATTCGATCAGCAAGAGCTCGAACGGGCGTGCGTCGCCATGGGGTGGCGTTTCACGCACCATCTAGGCGGTTAGTCGTCGCCCTCGGGGCGGGGAGGGTCCGGGTCGATGACGCCGGTCATGATCGCGGAATTGATCTGGAACGACATCGGGACCGGTCCCCCGGAAAGCAATCCGGCTTCGTCCAATTGCTGCAGCAAGTCGCGATTTGCCTTGTGGAGTCTCTCTCTGGCCGCGGCGTCCTTCGCCGCATCCTCGGTGACGATGAGTGCCGTCCCGAGCGTGGGCAGCCACTCGACCTCACCCGACTCATGAATGCGCGCATGCGAGTCGCCCGAGATGCGATGGAACGAGTAGTACTCCAGATAGCGCCCACGGTCGCCGTCACGCCACACATAGCGCACCAAACCCGATCCGCCCTGCTGTCTCACGGCTCCCCATGTCGGGCCGGCGGGAGGGGGCGCGATGTCGATGCCCCAATCCGGATGCATCTCCGCGAGCTTCGCGGCCATAGCGATCCCGCGCGGATCCGACCCTCGCCTATCCGCCATGACGGAACACTAGCTCCGCCTTCCGAGTCGAAAGCCGAAGGATCAGAGCGCGCCGAAGCGGCGGTCGCGCGACGCATAGTCCTCGAGCGCGGCGAACAGCGAATGGCGGTCGAAGTCGGGCCACAGCTCGTCGGTGAAGTAGAGCTCTGCATACGCGCTCTGCCACAGCAGGAAGTTCGACACGCGCATCTCGCCCGACGTACGGATCAGCAGATCGACGTCGGGGAGATCCGGTGCGTACAGGTTGTCGGGGATGGGCCCGGCGGCGGCAGCGTCCTCGAGCTCGGCCCGGCCCCCGTAGTTGAAGCACACCATCAGGTCCAAGCGCTCGTTGTGCGCGGTCAGCTCCTCCGCCGCGGTGAACTCGTCGAGGACGTCGTCGGGCACGGGGTCGCGGCGCCCGATACGCCGGATGCGGACGCCGCGTTCGTTCATGTCGTCGCGCCGCTGTCGCAGCAGCAACCGGTTGAAGCCGAGCAGGAACTCGACCTCGCCCTTCGGACGGTTCCAGTTCTCGGTCGAGAACGCGTAGACGGACAGGTAGCGGACGCCGGCCTCCAACGCGCCCTCGACGACGTCGAAGAGCGCTCGCTCGCCGGCTTCGTGACCGAAGCTTCTCTGCAGTCCCCGCTGCTCGGCCCAGCGCCCGTTGCCGTCCATGATGATCGCGACGTGGCGCGGGAGCCGTTCGGGGTGGATCGCCTTCACGGAGGAGACGCTACGACGCGCTGAGCAGATGGAGGCTGCGGAGCGGCCGCTCGAGGTGATATTCGGCGTAGAGGCGCAGCGCCATCGTGATCTCCCGCACCTCGGCCGCCTCCGCGGCCTCGCCGAACTCCGAGGCCAGCAGCCGGGACAGGAGCTGCAGGCGAGCGGGCTCCATGCGGAGCGCGTCCCGGTCCTCCCCCCAGCAATTGCGGCAGACCGCGCCGCCCAGCGCCGGGCTGAAGCCCCCGAGACCGTCGGTCCGGCCACAGCCGGCACACACGTGGAGCTGGGGGTGATAGCCCGAGACCGAGAGCAGCTTGACGAGGAACGCGGGGACGACGGTCGCCCCCTTACCGTCGGCGAGCGCGTGCAGCCCGGCCAACAAGAGAGCGTACGTCGAGAACGCGCGCTCGCGATCGGGAGTGACTTTCTCGACGAGCTCGGCGAGGGCCGCGGCGGAGACGAGGCTCGGATATTCGGTTCGCACGCGGTCGAACGACGTGATGATGTCGGCCGATGTGATCGTGTCGAGGTTGCGGCCCCGATAGATCATGAGGTCGACCCGGGTGAACGGCTCGAGGCGCGCGCCGAAACGGCTCTTCGTCTTGCGAATGCCCTTGGCGACGGCCCGAACCTTTCCCTGGCCGCGCGTGAAGAGCGTGACGATGCGATCCGCTTCGCCAAGCTTGATGGTCTTGAGGACGATCCCCTCGTCTTTGTAGAGACCCGGCATGGACCTTTCAGGTTAGTGCCGGAGACGGCGCGCGGGCGGCATTCGAGCCGCCCCGAGAGAGAAAGGTCAGGCGATGCCGATGCGGAGGTTGCGCACCTGCCCGGAGCCGCCCTCGCCCCCGCCGACGAGGTCGAAGGTCACGCGCTGGCCGGGACGGAGGAAGCGGAACATCCCCGAGTCCATCGCCTCGCCGTCGATCGGGAACTCCGTCGCCCCGTCGTCGGCCACGAGCACGCCCGTGCGCGTGAGCGAGTCGTACCGCTTGACCGTTGCCTGAGGCATCACACCGACCCTTTTGTCGCTCGTACGTCCTACTCGGCCCGGGGCCACAACGGCCCCCTGACGGCCCAGAAGGATAGCGCTCCGAATAAGACGAGCACGAAGAGATCCCACGCCTGACCGGCCCCGAGCACTCCGTCGAGGCCCGGCTTCAGCGCGTCGATCGCGTAGGTGGACGGAAGGATCGTGCGAAGCGGCGACAGCCACCCGGGGATCTTCGCCGCGGGCAGGATGCCGAGGAAGAGGACGGCCATCATGGCGAGGTTCGAGTACATGCCGGCGAGCTGCTCGTCCGGCGCACCGAACCCGATGGCCACCCCGAGCCCCGCCAGCGCGAACGACCCGAACAACCACACCGGCACCGCGGTCCACAGCGCCGCAAGCGACAGGTCGAACAGCAGCGCGCCGAGCGACACCACGATGACCGTGCCGGGCAGCGAGAAGATCGCAAACGAGATCAGGACCGAGCCGACCACCGCCCCGCGCGACACCGGAAGGGTCGAGTAGAAGTCGAGCGCGCCGGTCTCCTTGAGCGACGAGACGCGCTGAGCGAGCATAACGATCGCAGTCATGGCGATCGCGAGGACGGCAGAGCCGGCAACGATCTGCTTGCCGAACCGCTCGACCTGTGCGGGCTCCATCACCGCGCGCAGTAGCACCGCGATGCCGAGCGGCATGGCCGACGAGACGATGAGGTACGGCCGCCACGCCGTGCGCACGCGCGCGAGCTGCATCCAGATCAACACCTTGAACTTCTCGAACGAGCGCCTCATTCGTCGTCGTCCTCGTCGAGCATCCGGCCGTGCAGGTCCAGATAGACGTCCTCCAGTGTGGGGGTGACCAATCGGACGTCCTCGAGCCCTCCCTCGCCGGCCACCGTGGTGATCTTCTCGAGCCGCCGCATCGCCTCGTCCGCCGGAACCCACGCGCTCACGCGCCGTCCGGTGATGCGGGCGTCGGGATCGAGGTCGGCCGCAAGCGCGGTCAGCGACAGAGGTGAAGACTCGCCGACGACTATCTCGATGCGCGTCCGGTGGGACAGACCGGCCTTCAGCTCGGCCGGGCGGCCCTGGGCGATGACCTTTCCCTTGGCCAGGATCGCGACCCGTTCGAGGGCGTGCTCGGCCTCCGCCACGTCGTGAGTCACGAGCACGACAGCGGCGCCCGCGCGCGCGCGCTGGATCAGGAGGTCCCATATCCGCTGGCGCAGCGCAGGATCGACGTCGGTGGTGGGCTCGTCGAGCACGAGGATCGGCAAACGCGCCACGAGCGTCATAGCGATCTGCACGAGTCGCCGCTGCCCGCCCGACAGCTTGCGGACCTGACGGTCCGCAATCGTGCGGATCGTGAGCACGTCGAGGAGCTCGGCCGTCTCGTTGATCGCGACCGACTCGGTCGCACCCCGCAAGGTCCCCGTCCACCGAATCGCCTCCTCCACGCGCAGCTCGCCGAGCGAGAGCGCGCCCTGCGGCAGATACGCCACGGTCCGTCCGATGCGGCGGTCGGTCGACCTGCCGATGTGCTCCCCGAACAAGCGCAGGTCACCGGCGGTCGGACGAAGCAGACCCACGAGTTGGCGGACGAGCGTCGTCTTCCCCGCGCCGTTAGGGCCCAGTAGCCCGAAGACCTCGCCGGGCTCGACCACGAACGTGATGCCGTCGTTCGCGACGACGGGCGGCGACTTGTAGACCTTCTGGAGGTTCCTGACCTCGTAGGCCGGCGCGTTGCGCATCAGTGCCCGGTGAACCCGAGCCGCTCGAGCGCGTGGGCCCGGCGCTGCCAGTCACGTTCCGTCTTGACCCGCAACTCCAGGAACACTCGCTGCGCGAACAGCGTCTCGATCTCATGGCGGGCCTCGGTGCCGACCGCCTTGATCGTCGCCCCCGCCTTGCCGATGACGATCGCCTTCTGCGAATCGCGCTCGACGAATACCGTCGCCCTGATCTCGAGCAGCCCGTCATCGCGTTCCTCGTAGTCCTCGGTCACCACGGCGACGGAGTGCGGGACCTCCTCGCGCGTGCGCGCCAGGATCTTCTCCCGAACGAGCTCGGCGACGAACGCGGGTGGGGGCTGGTCCCGGCGCGTCCCGGGCGGGTAGTACATGGGGCCCTCGTCGAGACAGTCGAGTACCAGTTTCGTCACAACGTCCAGCTGCTCGCCCCTGTGCGCCGACACCGGCACGAACTCGCTGAAGTCGCCAAGCTCCGACGCCTTCAACAGCTGGGCCGCGATCTCGTCGCGCCGGATGAGGTCGATCTTGTTGACGACGCAGAAGACGGGCGGAGCGTTCGTCGCGCCCAGGCCGCGTGCCATGTCGGCCGCGACCTTCTCGTCCCCGCGCCCGACTCCGGCCGCTCCGTCCACGACGAAGATCGCGGCGTCGACGTCGGACCAAGTCGATCGCACGACTTCGTTGAGCCTCTGGCCGAGCAGCGTGCGCGGTTTGTGATAGCCGGGTGTGTCTACGAAGACGACCTGTGCGCCGTCAGCGTCGAGGACCCCGCGGATCGCGTTACGAGTGGTTTGCGGCTTGTCGGAGGTGATCGCGACCTTCTCCCCCACGAGCGCGTTCACGAGCGTCGACTTCCCGACGTTCGGCCGCCCGACCACCGCCACGAAGCCCGACCGGAAGCCGGCGGGAGCGAGCCCTACGATGCCCGGCGCGGCGTCAGCCTGGGTCACGAGCTCGCCCTCACTGGGTCGCGCCTTCCTCGGCCCCCACCGGAAGGCGCGAGATCACGACCTTCTGGATGCGGCGCCCGGTGACACGTTCCGTCCGGAACTCGAGCGAGTCGTAGGTGACGGTCTCGCCGGCGGCCGGCACGCGTCCGGTCAAGCCGAACACCAGACCTCCGACGGTGTCCCACTCCTCGTGCGGGAGCTCGACCTCGAGCAATTCGTTGACCTCGTCGATCGGCATCTTGGCGTCGACGCGGATCGTGTTCTCGTCGATCGGCTCGACGAGCGGCTCCTCCTGGTCGTACTCGTCGACGATCTCTCCGACGATCTCTTCGATCAGGTCCTCGATCGTGACGAGCCCGGCAGTGCCCCCGTACTCGTCGACGACTATCGCCATGTGCACGCGCAGCTCCTGCATCTCGCGCAACAGCTCGGCGACCTTCTTCTGCTCGGGGACGAATGTCGGCTTGCGGCTGAGGGCCGAGATGTTCGTCGAGCCCTTGGCTTCGTGCATGCGCTTCATGAGGTCCTTCGCGTACAGGACTCCAGTGATGTTGTCGTTGTCGCCCTTGAAGATCGGGATGCGCGAGTAGCCGGCCCGGACGATGACCTCCAGTGCCTCGTCGAGCGAGCTCTCCGCGCGCACGGAGACCATGTCGGGGCGCGGGACCATCACCTCGCGCACGATCGTGTCGCCGAACTCGAAGACCGAATGGATGAGCTCGCGCTCGTCCTCCTCGATCTCCTCTTCCTCTTCCGCGACGTCGACCATGTGACGGATCTCGTCCTCGGTGACGAACGGGCCCTTGGGAAGGCCGTGGCCGGGCAATAGGACCATCGCGGCGTTCGCGATCGAGATGAGCACCTTCCCGATCGGTTTGAAGACGCGCCCGATGAAGTACACGGGGCCCGCCATGGCCAGAGCGGCGCGCTCGGTCCTCTGCACCGTGAACGTCTTGGGGACGACCTCGGCAAAGATGAAGATGACGATGGTCATCACGAACGCGGCGATGGCCTCGCCCGCCTCGAAGTGCTTCAAGGCCAGACCGGTCGCCAGGGCGGTGCCGGTCGTATGAGCCACCAGCGTCAATAGCAGCACGACGTTCAGGAACGGCGCAGGGTCCTCGACGATCTTGACCAGCGCATCAGAGCCCCTGCGCTTCTCGCTCGCGAGGTGGTGCGCCTTGGCCCGGGACACGCGGGAGATGGCGGTCTCCGACATCGCGCTGAAGCCGGCCACGATCAGGAGCAGGACGATGACGACGATGACCAGCGCGTCGCTCATGTGGCCGACAGCGTGCCGAACGTC